>SLKW01000387.1 GCA_007134405.1 Paracoccaceae bacterium | reverse complement strand
GAGCAGTTCCTTCATGGCCTCCCTGATGCCATCGCCTGCTTCTGGGTCGAGGTTCGCGTTGCCCATCAGCACGAAGGGCGGGGCAGGGGCCATCACGGACAGCTCGTTATCCAGAAGTCGTGCCCAGAACGCCGTCTCGTCATGGTTGCGCCTGAGATTGCGTTCTTGCGGGCCGCCGAAGACGGGCGGGCCGGCATGCCAGGTCAGCAGCGTCAGACGTCCGCCCCCCTGGGTCAGGATCGGCACCTCCCAGTGCCCGGTCGAGGAAAGTCGCTGAATCGCGAACACTTCAGGGGCGGGGAATGGAGCACCGTCACGTTCGGGGATGAGCGCGCCGGGAAGATCGCGCCACAGAAAAGCCGAATGGTCACGGATGCCATCGTGATCTATGGGCAGGCGGGACAGGATGGCTTTTCCACCCTCACCGGCAAAGCGCCCGAAGCCTTGGGCGTCATCAGGCGTTCCCACGCGCCCGTCGCCGTCCAGGTCGAGACCTGTTGCCCAGCCGCTGTTGGGACGCAGCGCAAGGCGATACTCCATCGGATGTCCGGCTTCGGCCACCCGCGCCGCGAAAGCGGCAAGCGCCTTTCCGTCGAGGTCGTAGTCGAAGCGCAAAAGAAGCAGGACATCGGGCCGGGCCGCGGCGATCCGGTCAACGACCGCCAGGACATCTGCCTCGCCTCTTCTGATGTCACGCAACAAAAGCCCCGGCCCGTCGCGGCTCAGTCCGGAATGCAGGACAGCCAGGCGCAACGTCTCGGCAACCGCGGCAACCGGTGCGGCCAGAACCAGGGCAACCGAGAGCGCAGCGGTCAGCGCGGCGCTCTTCAGTCCTCGGCGATGAGGGGCGCGTCCATCCGGGCGCGGCGGTCTTCGATCAGATCGGCGACGCGATGCATCGCCAGGCCGCGCATGATCAAGGCAACCGGAAAATAGGCCCACAGAACGATACCCCAGACGTAGCCCAGCGGTGAGACAAGGCTAACCGGTTGCATGAGGATCGTCGAGGCCAGGATCACACCGGGAAGTAGAAATGGCAGCGCCAACCCCACGCCCAGGCTGATCGCCGACAGCCTGCGCAGGCGCGAGACGACGTCGCGTCCGGCGGTGGGCTCGAAAGTCGGCAGATTCACCCAGACATTGAAGGGCCGCGATCCGCGCGGCCACGCGCCCATCCGGATCGCAAGGCTGAACAGAGCCAGCACCGCCGCGCCGAGACAGAGGACAAGCGCCGCCCCGTTGCGCACCAGCGCCCGATGCGTGGCGTCCACGCTGTCCGGCAGCGCGGCGGTGAGGAAGGCAACGGGGCTGGGACCTGAGGACAGGAACTGACCGCAGATGGCGGCGAGGGCCGACACCGCCTCGGTCAGCGGTGTCGGATCGGTGGCGTGCCGCTGCAGCAGGGCCAGAAGGAGCCCGCTGAGCGCGACGACGAAGTAGCGGGTGCGGTTGTACGGGGCGCCCATGCGGAATTCGAGCAGGCCGGGATAGGGCGAGGCGTATTCGTAAGCGGTCAGTGCTGCTGCAAAAAGTGCGAGCAGGACCACCAGATGCGCCGTCTCGGGCGGAATGCCCGGCATGACCAGGGCAGGGAGCATGACCAGCCCGGCGATCGCCATGCCGCGCGCCAACGCGCCGGGAAGGCCGGGCCCGCGGATGACGTGTTCTTCGGGCCGGGTTTCCGCCGGGGGGGCGCTGAATGCGGGCGTTTCCCGGACCGGTTGGGCGGTGCGGGGGGCGAAAGTGCGCGAGGACAGAGGGGGCTGAAAGCTCATGTTCCACCTGCGTTCTACCCCCTGTTGGTAGGCGATTCGACGGCGGTGGCGCGAGCGGAAAATGCGGCGCGTTTGGCTTAAACTTGTCGCGAAATCCGGGGTTTACCCGATGGAAACCCCGGATTCACACCTCAGCGTTTCAGGCCCAAGGGAACTGGGTTTGTGCCTTGGCTTCGTAGGCGTCGATGGCCGAGACCTTCTCGAGCGTCAGTCCGATATCGTCCAGGCCATTGAGAAGGCAGTGTTTTTTGAATGGATCAATGTCGAAGGTGAAGGTGCGGCCGTCGGAGGCGGTGACGGTTTGCGCTTCGAGATCGACGGTGATGCGGGCGTTCGAGCCCTTGGTGGCATCGTCCATCAGGTGGTCGACCGCGTCCTGCGGAAGGATCACGGGAAGAATGCCGTTCTTGAAACAGTTGTTGTAGAAGATGTCGGCGAAGGACGTGCTGACCACGCAGCGGATGCCGAAATCCAGAAGCGCCCAGGGCGCGTGTTCGCGCGACGAGCCGCAGCCGAAATTGTCGCCTGCGATCAATATGCTGGCGTCACGATAGGCGGGTTGGTTGAGGACGAAACCGGGTTCTTCCTCGCCCTCGGTCGTGTAGCGCATCTCGTCGAAGAGATGCACGCCGAGGCCGGTGCGCTTGATCGTCTTCAGGTATTGTTTGGGGATGATCATGTCGGTGTCGATATTGACCAGCGGCATCGGCGCCGCGACCCCGGTCAGCGTGGTGAACTTTTCCATTCGCTCCGTCGTCCTTCTGGGGCTCTCAGACGGGTGTCACAAAGCGTATGACAAACGTATGACAAGCGTATGACAAACGTATGACGCCCGGGACGCGGGCGCCGCAGTATCGAGGCCCCGGCGGTGCGGCCGGGGCCGGGTGTCAGACCGTCTCGGCCATCAGCTCGCGCACGTCGGTCAGCCGTCCGGTGACGGCGGCGGCGGCGGCCATGACGGGCGACATCAGGTGGGTGCGCCCGCCGCGGCCCTGACGGCCCTCGAAGTTCCGGTTCGAGGTGGCGGCGCAGCGTTCACCCGGGGCCAACTGGTCGGGGTTCATCCCCAGGCACATCGAACAACCGGCCATGCGCCATTCGAAGCCCGCGTCGATGAAGACCTGCGCCAGCCCCTCCTCCTCGGCCTGGGCGCGCACGAGGCCCGAGCCGGGCACGACCATGCCGCGCACGCCGGGGGCAAGCTTGCGGCCGCGCAGCACCTCGGCGGCGGCGCGCAGGTCCTCGATCCGGCCGTTGGTGCAGGAGCCGATGAAGACCGCGTCGATCTCGATGTCGGTGAGCTTCGTGCCCGGCGTCAGGCCCATGTATTCCAGCGAGCGCTTCGCCGCCCCGACCTTGCCGCCCTTGAAGCTTTCGGGGTCGGGAACTTCGCCGGTGATCGGCAGCACATCCTCGGGCGAGGTGCCCCAGGTGACGACGGGGGCGATGTCCTCGGCGCGGATGGTGACCACCTTGTCCCAATGCGCGTCCGCGTCGGACTTGAGCGTCTTCCACCAGGCCATCGCGGCCTCCCATGCCGCGCCTTTCGGCGCATGGGGGCGGCCCTTGACGTAGTCGAAGGTCTTCTCGTCCGGCGCGATCAGGCCCGCGCGCGCGCCGCCCTCGATCGCCATGTTGCAGACGGTCATGCGGCCTTCCATCGACAACTCGCGGATCGCCTCGCCGCAGTATTCGATCACGTGGCCGGTGCCGCCGGCGGTGCCGGTCGCGCCGATGACCGACAGCGTGATGTCCTTGGCGGTCACGAAGGAGGGCAGCTTGCCGGTGATCTCGACCTTCATGTTCTTCGATTTCGACGCGATGAGCGTCTGCGTGGCCAGCACGTGCTCGACCTCGGAGGTGCCGATCCCGAAGGCCAGCGAGCCGAAGGCGCCATGCGTCGCGGTGTGGCTGTCGCCGCAGACGATGGTCATGCCGGGCAGGGTCCAGCCCTGTTCCGGCCCGATGATGTGCACGATCCCCTGGCGGATGTCCGAGACGGGGTAGTAGTGGATGCCGAAAGCGCGCGCGTTCAGGTCCAGCGCCTCGACCTGAATGCGGGATTCGGGGTTTTCGATTCCCTTCTCGCGTCCCTCGGTGGTCGGCACGTTGTGATCGGGCACGGCGATGGTCTTTTCGGGACAGCGGACCTGGCGGCCGGCCAGGCGCAGCCCCTCGAAGGCCTGCGGGCTGGTCACTTCGTGGACCAGGTGGCGGTCGATATAGATCAGCGCGCCGCCATCGGCGGTTTCGTCGACCAGATGGGCGTCCCAGATCTTGTCATAGAGTGTTTTCGGAGCGGTCATGGCTCTTTCTCAGCTTTTTCAGGCAGGGCAGGCGAAGGATCGGCGGGCATGGCGCAGCGGCTTGCCCGGATCGGTCAGCCGAGATGCGACAGGACGGAGCGGCCTTCGCGGCAGAAGCGCTGCGGCAGGCGGGCGCGGTCGCTCATGTCGAAATACAGCGTCATGACAGCTTGAATACGCCGAAAGCCCGTGCCTGACAACCGTCATTGCGCCGAGGCGG
>SLKW01000400.1 GCA_007134405.1 Paracoccaceae bacterium | reverse complement strand
CCGAAAACTCAGTCCGCGTAATCTCCACCGCCATGATGATCCTCCCTGCCTCGAAGGAGTGAATCACACGCTGGCCAAAATGGGAATCGCCCGCCGAGTCAAAGCCTCGCGCCGCTGGTATTAGTCCTCAGATGAAAGGCGATTGTCCTGCACCAGCGGACCTGCCCGGCTGAGTAAACGTCTGCGAGGCGGCCACCACGCAAAGCCGATGCCCTTGATCCAGGTCAATGCCGCAAACAGGCGAATCGCAGAAAAAGAAACTGAGGCTCAGGTTGCGTCGTCAGCCCGATCTTCATCTCCCGTTTCCGGTACCGCTTCCGTGCCGGGCAAACTCAAGCGCCCAGGGGTTCACCCGCGGCGCTTTTTTCCTGCCGGTCGGTGCCCGCATTCTCGGCAGCCTCGATCTCGTTGGCGCGCTGTTCCACGAGTTCGACAATGTGGTCGATCATTTGCGCATTCGACATCTTGTGGCTCTGCCGACCGGCCACGTAAACCATGCCGGATCCTGCGCCGCCGCCCGTGAAACCCAGATCGGTCATCAGCGCCTCGCCCGGGCCATTGACCACGCAGCCGATGATCGACAGGCTCATCGGCGTCTTGATATGCGCGAGCCGCTCTTCCAACAGTTCGACCGTGCGGATGACGTCAAATCCCTGTCGCGCGCAGGAGGGGCACGAGATGATGTTTACCCCACGATGCCGCAAACCGAGCGCCTTCAATATCTCGTAGCCGACGCGCACTTCCTCGACCGGATCGGCGGACAGGCTCACCCGGATCGTATCGCCGATCCCCATCCACAAGAGGTTGCCCAGGCCGATTGCGGATTTCACCGTGCCTGCCATCAGTGCCCCGGCCTCGGTAATGCCCAGATGAATCGGGGCGTCGGTCGCTTCGGCCAGTTGCTGATAGGCGGCTGCGGCTAGGAAGACGTCCGATGCCTTGCAGCTGATCTTGAACTCGTGAAAGTCGTTGTCCTGCAGCAGCTTGATATGATCGAGGCCGGATTCGACCATCGCGGCGGGGCAGGGCTCGCCATACTTTTCCAGCAGATGCCGTTCGAGGCTTCCTGCATTGACCCCAATCCGGATCGAGGCCCCGTGGTCGCGCGCCGCGCGCACGACCTCGCGCACCCGGTCCGCCGAGCCGATATTGCCCGGGTTGATCCGCAGGCAAGCGGCGCCAGCCTCGGCGGCCTCGATCGCGCGTTTGTAATGGAAATGGATGTCGGCGACGATTGGCACGGGACTTTCGCGGACGATGTCGCGCAGCGCCCGCGTCGAGGCTTCATCCGGCGTCGATACGCGCACGATGTCGGCGCCAGCCTCGGCAGCCGCGATAACCTGCGCCACGGTCGCGGCGACATCCGTCGTGGCGGTATTGGTCATGGTCTGCACGGTGATGGGTGCGTCCCCGCCGACCGGCACTGCGCCGACCATGATGCGGCGGGATTTGCGGCGCTCGATATTGCGCCAGGGCCGGATGGGATTGTGCGACATGCTCGTCACCATTCACTGCGGATCGCCGTTGGAGATAGTTGCATTCGGCCCAAGAGGCAATCCGCGCGGCTCGGAATGCTCCACGACGATCTCATGCGTGGGTAAGGCGCGCGCGCTGGCGTGTCAGAGCTGGCGAGACGGGGGGAAAGCCCTCCGCCCCACAGCCCCTCAGTCTTCGCGGAGATTGGCGACCATCACGGCCAGATCGGCATCGCGGCTCAAATCGGCCTGCGCGAAGCGCTCGATTAAGGCGTCGGGTGACAGCGCGACGTCGCGCACCACATTCGCACCCGGTGCTGCCGGCCCATGCGGCTCGCCATCGATCAGGAAATAGACCGAACCCGAGTTGCCGGCATGGAGCGTCGGCGGCTGCTCGGTCTGCGGAATGGTGAAGGTCTCGCCGGCGTCGAGAATGCGCTCGAACAGGACGCTGCCATCGGCGGCGCGCACGCGGACCCAGGCCGGACGCACGGCAAGAAGCTCGATCTTGGCAGGGCCGGCATCATGCACGCGGGGCAATGTCGCGTCGTCGGCATCAGGCTCCACCTGAAGATCCGCCAGGGCCTCGGCGATAGCAAGGTCGGTGCGGATGGTGGCGGGTTCGCGCACCTCGGGCTCGGTGCGCTGGATCGCGGCGATTGGGCCGTCGCGTGGGGTCATGACCGGCACGTCCAGCGCCTGCGGCCGTGAGACGCGCACATGGCCCTCGGCGCGCCCTTCGGCGCGCGCCGCAGCAGCGGCGCGGCGCCCGGCCATCGACGCCTCGAGCGGGTCCGTGTCGATGAGCGAGGTCGCAAGGCCCGTCTCATCCGCCAACGGATTGAAGTCGCTGACGACGCTAGGCATGATATCGGCCGGCGCCACCTGCACGCGTTGAACCTCGCGCAGGACCGTCCAGCCGGCGAATCCCAGCCCCGCGATCAGGGCGATCAGCACCGCGACCGATCCGAGTGCGCCGGGTTCGATTCGTCTCCAGAAT
Organism: Paracoccaceae bacterium; assembly: GCA_007134405.1. Classification (GTDB taxonomy): domain Bacteria; phylum Pseudomonadota; class Alphaproteobacteria; order Rhodobacterales; family Rhodobacteraceae; genus Pararhodobacter. The sequence goes on along the minus strand of SLKW01000400.1, from coordinate 1,826 downwards.
GGGTCGGGATCGGGCAGGATGCCCATTCCTGCCAGGACCGGTTCGCGCGTTTCGGGCGCGCGGGATTGGGTCTTGTTGGCATGAAAGCCGGACATCCCGTGCTGGACGGCGAAATCGTTCTCTTCGCAGAAGCGGGAATAGACCCATTCCGGATCCATGCCGAGATAGCGCGCATAGGACCGCACGAACCCGGCCACGAAGCTTTGCGTCTCGAAGACCGACAGGTCGCCATTCTCGATCGCGGCGATATAGGCAGCACGGATGTGCAACTCGCGCTGCACATCGATCAAGGACTTGCCCAGCGTCGCGCGTTCCCCGCGCAGAAGATCGCCGAGCTTTAGATCGTAATCGTCAAATCCCCGGGGTACCGCATGGTGCGTTTCCGGTGTCTGATCTTTGCGCCAGATCATGAACCCTGTTCCTGTATCGCCTGCCCGAACGGGTTTTTCGGCTGCTCTTGATTCGCCCTAAAGTTGTATTTTGGCTTAGAGAGCACCTATCCCTTGTGTATCTTTCTACCAGAAGCTGACGATTCTTTGAAGTCCCTAATCGCTCAGGCCGAAACTTCGGCGCGATTCAGCGCACAATGCGACCACAGGGCATCCATCGCCCGCACCAGCGCGTCAATGTCCTTCGGGTCGTGGACGGGCGAGGGGGTGAAGCGCAACCGCTCGGTCCCGCGCGGTACGGTGGGAAAGTTGATCGGCTGAACGTAGATGCCATGTTCGTCCAGCAGCATGTCAGAGATGTGCTTGCAATGCACCGGATGGCCGACATGCACTGGCACGATATGGCTGCCATGGTCGATGATCGGCAGGCCCAACCCCTTCAGGCGCATCTTCAGGATGCACGCATGGGTCTGCTGCTTGTCGCGCAGCGCCTGGTCGGTCTTCAGGTGCCGCACGCTCGCCGCCGCGCCCGCGGCCACCGCTGGGGGCAGCGACGTGGTGAAGATGAAGCCCGGCGCGTAAGACCGGATCGCATCGACCATTTTCGCACTCGAGGCGATGTAGCCGCCCATCACGCCATAAGCCTTGGCCAGCGTCCCGTTGATTATGTCGAGTCGCCCCATCAACCGGTCGCGCTCGGCCACGCCGGCGCCGCGATGGCCATACATGCCGACCGCGTGGACCTCGTCGATATAGGTCAATGCGCCGAATTCGTCGGCCAGGTCGCAGATCGCCTCGATCGGGCCGAAATCGCCGTCCATCGAATAGATCGACTCGAAGGCGATCAGCTTTGGCGCGGCGGGGTCATCGGCCTCCAGCAACTCGCGCAAATGCGCTACGTCATTGTGCCGGAAGATGCGCTTGGCTCCGCCGTTGCGGCGCACACCCTCGATCATCGAGGCGTGGTTGAGCGCGTCGGAATAGATGATCAGTCCGGGAAACAGCTTCGGCAGCGTCGAAAGCGTCGCGTCATTCGCGATATAGGCCGAAGTGAAGACCAGCGCGGCCTCCTTCTGGTGCAGATCCGCGAGTTCGGCCTCCAGCCGCTTGTGGTAGACCGTCGTGCCCGAAATGTTGCGCGTCCCGCCCGACCCGGCGCCGGTCGCATCCAGCGCCTCGTGCATGGCCGCCAGAACGGCGGGATGCTGGCCCATGCCCAGGTAATCGTTCCCGCACCAGACGACGATGTCCTTTTCGGTCCCGTCCGGCCGACGCCAAACCGCGCGGGGAAAGTGTCCGCGGCGGCGCTCGACGTCGATGAAGGTCCTGTAGCGGCCTTCGTCGTGCAGGCGTTGAAGGGCGGTATCGAGGGCGGAATCGTAGGTCAAGTCGGTCTCCCTGGCGACGCGCTGGGGCAGGCACGGCCTCCGTGCCGGT
>SLKW01000502.1 GCA_007134405.1 Paracoccaceae bacterium | reverse complement strand
GCGAAAGGAGGCGACCATGGCCAAATGCGAACAGTGCGGCAACGACTATGACAAGGCTTTCGACATCACGATGGGTGGCGAGACGCACACCTTCGACAGTTTCGAATGCGCGATCCAGGCCCTCGCACCGATCTGCCCGCAGTGCAATTGCCGGGTCATCGGGCACGGCGTTGAGCAGAGTGACACGATCTATTGCTGCGCGCACTGCGCCAGCCAGAGCGGCGCGACGCTCGTAGCAGATCGCGCGCCTTGAGCACGGATCGGGCGGCGCCCTCGCGTGATGGTGCCCTCGACACCACAGCGCCGCCGCCGGTTCTTGTACCTGACGTGGCGTTCGAGGCTCGCCACCGCGAGCGCGCCCCGTCTCGCCAAGATGCTTCGTTTATCGGCGTCCGGACCCAGCGGTCGCCGAGCGAGCCATTGCGTGTGCTCGTCATTGCCGGCCATCCGCGCCGTCACAGCCTTTCCGATGCGCTTGCCGAGGCCTTTGCGCAGGGCGCGGAAAAGGCGGGATGTTCGGTCCGGCTCCTGCATCTAGCCGAGATGTCTTTCGAGGCCGATGTCACGGCGGACTCGCCCGCCAACCAGGCGCTGGAGCCCGATCTGGCCGAGGCACGGCAGGCGATCGAATGGGCCGATCACCTCGTCTTCGTCTTTCCCAATTGGTGGGGGACGATGCCCGCTGGATTGAAAGGGTTTCTGGACCGCGTCCTCTATCCCGGCTTCGCCTTCCGCGAAGCGGGGGGCCACTATTACGGTTTGCTCGCCCCCCGTACCGCCGAATTGCTGATCACCATGGATGTCCCCCCGTTCGTCTACCGCTGGATTCAGGGGGCGCCCGGTCAGAAGGCGATGGCGCGCGCGACGCTGGGCCTGTGCGGCATCACGACCATTGGCGTGACCACCTTCGCGCCGCCCAGCCATACCGACCAGGCCACCCGAGAGGGCTGGGTCGAACAGGCCCGCAGCCTAGGCCTGCGCCTGCGCGAGGGTCCGCGGCGACCGGTTCGGCGACGGCTGCACGCGGTCGGCCGTTGGTTGAAGGCGGTGCGGCCACAGTTCTATCCGATGAGCGCGCTGGCCTACACGATCGGCGCGCTGCTGGCTGCGGGAGCGGTCAATCTTCTGCCCTTTCTTCTGGGGCTCGTGGCGATGGTCGCACTCAAGGTCGCGACGGTGCTGACCAATGACGTCTACGATGTCGATAGCGATGCACGAAACCAGCTTTACAGTCCGTTCAACGGCGGTGGGCGCAGCTTGCAGGAGGGCGGCCTGTCGATGGATGAGCTGAAATCCGGCGCGCGGGTCGCATTGACGGTGAGCGGCCTTTCGGTGTTGATCCTGCTCTTCCTGGTTTCGTCACCGCTCGTCGTGCTTTCGGTCTTCGGGGTGCTCGCGGTTCTGGCGCTTGGTTATACGGCGCCGCCGCTCAAGCTTTCGCATCGTGGCCTGGGCGAGCTTGACGTGGCGCTGACCCATGGGCCGGGGGTGCTGATCCTCGGCCATGTCGTGCAGGGGGGCGCGGTCTTCTCGGTGCAGGCCTGGTCGCTCGCGCTGGTGATTGCGGCGGCGATCCTGCCGGCGATCCTGCTGTCCGGCATCCCCGACAGGCGCGCCGATCAGGCCGCCGGCAAAAGGACGCTGGTGGTCAAGCTGGGCAGCGCGCGGAGCGTTCAACTGGCCATCGGTTTTGTGGCGCTCTCGGCGCTTGGCACGCTGTACCTTGCGCTGGGTCCAGTTCCGATGGGCGCGGCCCTGGCGCTCATCGCACTTCCTCATGCCGCCGGGCTGGGCTGGCTCTTGCTGCGCTACTATCGGGAAGGCGCGCCGGAGCGGCGCATCGACCTGCTGCTTGGCCTCGCCCTGCTCTACATCGCCTGGTTCGTGATCGTCCCCTTCATCGAATTGCTCTGAGGCGTGGCCACTCATCGCGCCGATAGCCGCATCTGCCCCGCGAGGCGGTAGCGCCTGTCCGCGCGCGTCCGCTGGCGGACCAACCGGGGCTCACCACTCAATTCCGTCTTGTTTTTGCAGGTTCGCAGCCAATCGTGGAAAATCACGACGCTTTCTACGCGGAAAACGAAACAGAGAGTCGTTTTCAGCGCGGTCTATTTTTCGCAGTGCCTTGTGGTTGCCTGGGTGAACTCTCTACCATATCTGGTAGTGCGCCGCCGAATCGCGGTCGTTGCCGCCTCACGGCGGCCGATCAAAAGGCAGCGGATCGGCCTGCCGGCGGTCGCGCGTGACGGATCACGCGGCCTGTGCGGCGATGGGCGGGTGCACGTCGTCCGGGATCGGGCAGATGTAGGGCGTGCGCGCCAGATGCCGCTCATGCGCCTCGCGCGCGGCGCTGCGCGTTGCCGGCTCCTCGATCAGGATGCGCGCGGTCGCGGCCATCGCCTTCGCGGCATGTACCATCCCCTTGTGCGCCATCGCCGACTTGCCCTGCGCGGTCAGTTGCCAGGTGTGGAACGGCGTGCCGATCGCGCAGGTCGCCACCCGCGCCTGCACCGTCGGCACCGCCCAGGAGACGTCGCCCACGTCGGTCGAGCCCTCGCCCCCCATGCTGCGCCGGTCGAGCGGCGCGATGAAATCGCAGAGCGGCTTCTCGTAATCGGGCTCCATCCCGATGCGCCGGAACGTGGCGGCGATGTCATCCTCGGTGAGTGTCTTGCGGATCGCGCGCGCGAAGTCTTCATCCGCCGCGTCGAACGGCACCGGGCCGAGCGCGTCGAGCGCGCGCTGCATCGCCTCTTCGAGCGGCCGATTGCCCAGCAGGTTTGAAACGCCCGAAAACACCTGCGTCGCGACCTCCGTCTCGGTCATCAGGGCCGCGCCCGCGGCCACCTTCTGGACGCGCGCGACCAGGGCGCGAAGGCCCGTCAGATCGCGGGCGCGGATAAGCTGGCGCACGGTCGCGCGCGCCTGAACCACGTTGGGCGCCGTTCCGCCCGCATCGAGATAGGCGTAATGGATGCGGGCATCGTCCGGCATGTGCTCGCGCAGGTAGTTCACGCCGACATTCATCAGTTCCACCGCGTCAAGCGCGCTGCGGCCCAGTTCCGGCGCCCCGGCCGCATGCGCGGCGCGGCCGGTGAAGGTGAAGTCGATCCGCGTATTGGCCAACGAATTCGCGTGATCGACGCAGGTGTAGCTGGCCGGATGCCAGGTGATCGCCGCATCGACATCGTCGAAGAGCCCGGCGCGCACCATGTAGGTCTTGGCCGCGCCCCCCTCCTCGGCCGGGCAGCCGTAGTAGCGGACGCGCGCCTTGATGCCGGTTTCGGCCAGCCAGTCCTTGATCGCCGTCGCGGCAAGGAGCGCGGCGCTGCCCAGCAGGTTGTGGCCGCAGCCATGCCCGTCGCCGCCCTCGACGAGCGGCCGATGCTCGGCCACCCCCGGCATCTGGCTCAAGCCCGGGAGCGCGTCGTATTCGCCCAGGATCGCGATGACCGGCCCGCCATCGCCGGCCTCGCCGATCACGGCGGTGGGGATGCCGGCCGCCGCCGGGGTCAACCGAAAACCTTGCGACGCCAGCATCTCGGCATGCGCGGCGCAGGAGCGGACCTCGGCATACAGCGTCTCGGGCGTGTCGAAGACACGGTCGGAAAGCGCGACAAAGGCGTCTTTATGCGCGTCGACCAGGTCCCAGACGGCATCGGCATTCTTCATGGCAGGTCAACTCCGGATGGTGTTGAAGGGTTGCGGCGACATCTCGCGGCGCGGGCCGCGCCGGCGACAGGCTTGTGCGCGCCGGTCCCGATGTCAATGCGCGAACCGCCCGATCCCCGGGCAGCGGCGCACGATCAGAGGTCGAAGGTGGCGAAGACGGGTGCGTGATCCGAGGGCTGCGGCCAGCCGCGCACGTCGCGCAGGATGCGGCTGGAATGCGCCGCGTTGGCAATGTCGCGGCTGGCCCAGACATGGTCGAGCCTGCGGCCCTTGTCGGCGGCGTCCCAGTTGGGGCTGCGGTACGACCACCAGCTGTAGAGCTGCCCCTCCGGAATGTCCTGGCGGGTGATGTCCACCCAGTCGCCCGCTTCCAGCGCCGCACCCAGCCCCTCGGTCTCGACCGGGGTGTGGCTCACGATCTTCAGAAGCTGGCGGTGGTTCCAGACGTCGTGCGGGAGGGGGGCGATGTTGAGGTCGCCGACGAGGAGGGAGCGGGTGGGGGGGGTGGTGTGGAAGTGGGAGGTGAGTTCGGTGAGGAAATCGAGCTTGTGGGCGAATTTGGGGTTAACGCCGGGGTCGGGGATGTCGCCGCCGGCGGGGATGTAGAGGTTGTGGATGAGCAGACCGTTATCGAGCCGTGCGGCGACGTGG
>SLKW01000315.1 GCA_007134405.1 Paracoccaceae bacterium | reverse complement strand
TGCGGCGCATGAAGAAGCTGCGGTCCTCCTTGGTGCCGATCGGCGCGTCCTCGATCGGTGCCCAGAAGCTGGGCCAGCCGCTGCCCGAATCGAACTTGCGCGCCTGATCGAAGAGCGGCGCCCCGCAGCACGTGCAGCGAAAGATGCCTGCCGTCTTGGGAAAGTCGTCATGCGTGAAGGCACGCTCGGTTCCATGCTTGCGCGTGACCTTGTAGGCTAGGGGCGAAAGTTGCGCGCGCCATTCCGCATCGTCCTTCACGATCTTGTCGTGCGTCGTCTGATCGCCTTGTGACTTGTCGCTCATTGCATCCATCCGTTGCTTTGTCAGGACAGCTAGGTACCGCCGCCGCGATGTCCAGTGGCCGCGCCTTGACCTTCGCCCGCCGGCCCGCTAGCCCGCGCCCATGCCGCCCGCACCCCTTCTGCAACTCTCCGACATCGCGCTGACATTCGGCGGCGCGCCGCTTTTTGACGCGCTCGACCTCGTCGTGCAGCCCTGCGACCGGTTGGCGCTGGTCGGGCGCAACGGTTCGGGCAAGTCGACACTGATGAAGGTCATGGCGGGGCTGTTGGAGCCCGACCGCGGCACGCGCAGCCTCAGCCCCGGCATCTCGGTCGGCTATATGGAGCAGGAGCCCGATTTCGCAGGCTTCGCCACCCTCGGCGATTTCGCCGCCCAGGCCCTCGACCCGGCCGAGGCGTACCGGGTCGAGATGGCGGCCGAGGGGCTGGGCTTCGACCCGGCGCTGCCGGTCGCCAGCGCTTCGGGAGGAGAGCGTCGCCGCGCGGCGCTGGCGAAGTTGCTGGCCGAAGCGCCGGAACTGATGCTGCTCGACGAACCGACGAACCACCTGGATATCCAGGCGATCACCTGGCTCGAGGCCCGGCTGAAGGAAACGCGCGCCGGCTTCGTGCTGATCAGCCATGACCGCGCCTTCCTGAACGCGCTTTCCCGCGCCACGCTCTGGATCGACCGCGGGCAGGCGCGCCGTCTCGACCAGGGGTTTGCGGCTTTCGAGGAATGGCGCGACACCGTCTGGGCCGAGGAGGACGCCGCGCGCCACAAGCTCGACCGCAAGATCAAGGCCGAGGCCCGCTGGGCGGTCGAGGGGATCAGCGCACGCCGGAAGCGCAACCAGGGACGGCTGCGCGCGCTGGCCACGATGCGCGCCGAACGCGCCGCGCAGATCCGCCGCCAGGGCACCGCGGCGATGGCGCTCGAGGCCGGGCCGAGTTCGGGCAAGCTGGTGATCGAGGCCGAGCATATCTCGAAGCGCTTCGGCGACCGGGTGATCCTGAACGACCTGTCGCTGAAGATCCTGCGCGGCGACCGCGTGGCGCTTGTGGGGCCCAACGGTGCCGGCAAGACCACGCTCCTGAAGCTGCTCACCGGCGAGATAGCGCCCGACTCGGGCAGTGTCCGGCTGGGCACGAACCTGGAGATCGCGATCTTCGATCAGGCCCGCGCCCGGCTCGACCCGGATGCGAGCCTGTGGGAGAACCTCACCGGCGATCCCCTGATGCGCGTCTCGGGTGCGTCCGATCAGGTGATGGTGCGCGGCCGGCCGAAGCATGTCGTCGGCTACCTGAAGGAGTTCCTGTTCGACGAGGCGCAGGCCCGTGCCCCGGTCCGCGCGCTCTCGGGCGGCGAGCGGGCGCGGCTGATGCTCGCCCGAATCATGGCGCGCGAATCGAACCTGCTGATCCTTGACGAGCCGACGAACGACCTCGACATCGAGACGCTGGATCTGTTGCAGGACCTGCTGGGCGACTATCCGGGGACCGTCCTGCTGGTCAGCCACGACCGCGACTTCATCGACCGGATCGCGACCACGACGATCGACCTGGACGGGCAGGGGGGCGCGACCGTCTATGCCGGCGGCTGGACCGACATGCAGGCGCAGGCCGGCCCGCCACCTGCGGACGAGGAAAGAACCCGCGCCAAGCCTGCCCAGAAGGGCAGCCCGAAAGCGACCGCGCCGAAACCAGCGCGCGCGACCGCGACAGAGTCCGGCCTCAGCTATTCCGAGCGTCACCGGTTCAACGCTCTTCCGGCCGAGATCGACCGGCTCGAGGCCGAGATCGCGAAACTGACAGAACTGCTGTCCGATTCCGACCTCTATGCCCGCGAGCCGGTGAAATTCGCCAAGGCGACCGAAGCACTGACCACGCGCCAGGCCGCGCTTTCGGCCGCCGAGGAAGAATGGCTCAGCCTCGCCGAGCGCGCCGAAAGCTGAACCTCTCGCCCGCGCCGGGCAGGACGCTAGGCGCGCAGAAGCTCGGCCGGCAACGCGTCCAGGATGCGCGCCGCCTCGTCGGCAGGCCGGGCGAGATCCTCGCGTCGCTCGCCGGGGAAGAACCGCGCGCGCGTGGCCGTCGGCATCGGGCGCGGTGTCGCCACCACAACGCGCGGCGCCCGCGCGGGACCCAGGGCCGCGCATTCGGCCGCCCAGGCGCGCACCAGCGCCATCTGCCCTTCCTTCGCCAGCGCCCAGCTGCCCCAGAACTTGCGCGTCGCGCCCGCTTCGTCGCGCATCGTCGGGTCGTCGAAGAACAGCGCCGTGCCATGCGCCGCCGTTCCGTTCGCCGCCGCGCGCAGCAGCGGCTCGAGCATCGGAATCAGCACCCCCGTGGCCCGCGCCGTCACCGCCAGAGTCCGGTCCAGGTCCTTGATCGCCACATGTCCGGCGGGCGCCAGCGGCGGCGCATGCACCGCGGTGTGCGCCCAGAAAGCGACCCGCCCCCAGCGGTCGTGGATCGACCGGCAGAGATGGCGCAGCGCATTGTCGTCTGTGATGTCGATGGGCGCGAGTGTCGCCCGGCCGCCCGCCGCCTGGATCCGGTCGTCCAGTTCCTCCAGCGCGCCGGTCGTGCGGGCGACGGCCACCACGTGATAGCCGCGCGCCGAAAGCGCCTCGGCCAGCGCCGCGCCCAGCCCACGCGAGGCGCCGGTGATCAGGGCGATCGGTTCGGATTGTGCGGGTTCGGGGGATTCGGCGGCGGTGTTCATGGGCCGCTCTTGCCATCCCCCCGTGATCGGCGCAAGCCGCGCGCCGTCCTGCCGCCGCTGGTCGAGATGGCTTGACTTGACGCCGCCCGCCCGCGACAAGAACGCGACACCTTCAATGAACGGAGAGCTTCATGGCCCAGGCGCGCACCCTCGTTGCGGCAACGCTTCCTTCCCGGACCCTTGGCGCGCAGGCGCTGATCGTGCTGGGCGGCTCGGCCCTGATCGCGCTTGGCGCGCAGATCGCGGTTCCGATGTGGCCGGTACCGATGACCCTGCAGACCCTGGCCGTCGTCCTTGTCGGCCTGACGGCGGGCTCGCGTCTCGGCGCGGCGGCGGTGCTGACCTATCTGGCGCAGGGCGCGGCGGGCCTGCCGGTCTTTGCCGGCGGCACGGCGGGGCTGGCGATCCTGGCGGGGCCGACGGCCGGGTTCCTCTGGGGCTTCGTGGCGCTCGCTTTCGCTGCCGGCTGGCTGGTCGAGCGCGGCTTGGCCCGCGGCTTCTGGCGCACGCTGGGCTGCACGCTTGCCGTCTCGGCGGCGCTCTATGTCCCTGGTGTGCTGTGGCTCACCGCGATCACGCCGCTGACGCTTGCCGGCGCGGCCGGGGTCGGCATGCTGCCCTTCCTGGCCGGGGATGCGGTCAAGGCCGTCGTTGCGGCGCTGACCGTCACCGGCGGCTGGGCGGCTCTGTCGCGCCGCTGAGTCGCGCTGAAAGCCAGTGACCGCGCTGGGGTCCAACCCGGCGCGGGCGAGGGGGGCGGCAGCCCCCCTTTGACGTTTCCCCGAACCCGAGAGTGACGATGCCCCAGGACAGCCTCATCCGCCGCACCCCCTGGCCCGATAGCGCCTCGCGCCCGCTGGGCACGCCGATCCAGCCCTCGGTCGTCTATGCCTCGCCCGACCCCGATACGCTGGATGCGCAGTATTCCGGCGAACAGCCGGGCTACACCTATGCGCGCGAGGGGCATCCGAACGCCGATGTGCTGGCGCGCAAGATCGACGGGCTGGAGGGTGCCGAGGGCGGGCTGATCCTGGGCTCCGGCATGGCGGCGGTGACCGCGGCAGTGATGGGGGTCGTGCGGGTGGGCGACCACGTGGTCGGGGGCGATCAGCTTTACGGCCGGTCGCTGCGTCTGCTGAACCAGGACCTGCCGCGCTTCGGCATCGCCACGACCTTGGCCGATTTCACCGATGCCGCCGCGGTCGAGGCGGCGCTGCGGCCGGAAACAAAGATGATCCTGCTCGAGGTTGTCTCGAATCCGACCTTGCGCGTGGCCGACCTGCCGGCCATCGCGCAATTGGCGCGCGCACGGGGGATC
>SLKW01000034.1 GCA_007134405.1 Paracoccaceae bacterium | reverse complement strand
GGTCGCAACCCGACAAGGTGAAGCAGGTCCTGGAAAAGGCGCGCACCGACGGGGTCGGGGCGACGATGGGGGCCGTGCGCTCAAAGCTCGACCAGCCACTGGCGCTTGGCTATTGCAACGTCGGGCAGGTGATCGAGACGGGGATCGAGGGCTTCGCGCCCGGCGATCGCGTGGTCTCGAACGGAAAGCACGCCGAAATCGTCGCGGTGCCGAAGAACCTGTGCGCGCGCATCCCCGACGGCGTTTCGGACGAGGCGGCAAGCTTCACCGTGCTTGCCTCGATCGGGCTTCAGGGGATCCGGCTGGCGCAGCCCACGCTGGGTGAATGCGTGGTCGTCACCGGCCTGGGGCTGATCGGGCTTCTGACCGTGCAGATGCTGCGCGCCCAGGGTTGCCGGGTGATGGGGATCGATTTCGACCCCGCGCGGCTTGAGCTGGCGCGGCGGTTCGGGGCCGAAACGGTCAATCCCGGCGCGGGTGAGGATGTATTGGCGCGGGCCGCCGCCTTTTCGCGCGGGGCGGGGGTGGATGCGGTGATCATCACCGCCTCGAGCAAGAGCAGCGAACCCATCGCCCAGGCGGCGCGGATGTGCCGCAAGCGCGGGCGGATCGTGTTGGTGGGCGTCGTCGGGCTGGAACTCAGCCGCGCCGATTTCTACGAGAAGGAGCTGACCTTCCAGGTCTCGTGCTCTTATGGACCCGGGCGCTACGATCCGGCCTATGAGGAGGGCGGGCAGGACTATCCCATCGGTTTCGTCCGCTGGACCGAACAGCGCAATTTCGAAGCCGTGCTCGATCTCATGGACGCGGGTGTCCTCGACGTCGCGCCGCTGGTTACCCATCGTTTCGCCATCGAGGATGGCGACAAGGCGATGGCGCTTCTGACCTCGGGGGAGCCCTCGATGGGGATCCTGCTCACATATCCGGAAGTCGTACCGGATGCACAGCCTGCCCGCCGCGTGAACCTCGGCACGAAACCGGCCAAGGGCAGGGGGGTTGTCGGTTTCCTAGGCGCGGGCAACTATGCCGGTCGCATCCTTATCCCCGCCTTCAAGGCCGCGGGGGCGCAGCTGCATACCGTGGTCAGCAGCGGTGGCGTCAGCGCCGTGCATTTCGGCAAGAAATTCGGCTTTGCCGAGGCCGCGACCGAAACCGCTTCGGTGCTTGAGAACCCCGAGATCGACACCGTGGTCATCGCGACCCGCCACGACGCCCATGCCGGGCAGGTTCTGGCCGCCCTGCGCGCCGGCAAGCATGTGTTCTGCGAAAAGCCGCTTTGCCTGACGTTGGAGGAACTGGCCCGGATCGAGGCCGAAGCCGAAGGGCGCCCGGACCAGCAGCTGATGGTCGGCTTCAACCGCCGCTTCGCCCCGCAGGTGGTGAAGATGAAGGCTCTGCTGGCGCTGATCGATCAGCCCAAGAGCCTCATCATCACCGTCAATGCCGGAGAGATCCCGCCTGATCACTGGACGCAGGACCCCAAGGTGGGCGGCGGGCGCATCATTGGCGAAGCGTGTCACTTCATCGACCTCGCGCGTCATTTGGTGGGCCATCCGATGGTCGCGCACCGGGCCGTTGCCCTGGGCCGGCACCCCGCGATTGCGGTTGCCGACGACAAGGTCAGCCTGACGCTGGAATTCGCCGACGGTTCGGTCGCGACGATCCATTATCTCGCGAATGGCGAAAAGGGATTCCCCAAGGAGCGGGTCGAGGTTTTCGCCGCCGGGCGCGTGCTGCAGCTCGACAATTTCCTCAAGCTGCGCGGCTGGGGATGGGCAGGGTTCACGAAGATGAACCTCTGGCGCCAGGACAAGGGGCAAACGGAATGCGCGCGGGCGTTCACGGCGGCCGTCACGCAAGGAAGCGCGCCGCCGATCGCGGCCGCGGAGCTTTTCGAAAGTACACGGATCACGATTGACCTGGCACAGGAGGCCGCGCATCCCCATGCTGATTGACATCATCGCCGGGGCACGGCCGAATTTCATGAAGATTGCCCCGATCATTCGCGCGCTCGAAGCGCGCAAGGCGGAAGGCGGCCCGCTGCGCTACCGGCTCGTCCATACCGGGCAGCATTACGACCCGCGCATGTCGGGCGAATTCTTCACGCAGCTCGGCATTCCCGAGCCGGATGTGAACCTCGAGGTCGGTTCGGGCACGCAGGCCGAACAGACCGCCGGCATCATGACCCGCTACGAGGCGCTTCTGCTCGAGGCGCCGTCGCGTCTCTGCCTCGTCGTCGGCGACGTGACCTCGACCATGGCCTGCGCCATCACGGCAAAGAAGCTCTGCATTCCCGTGGCGCATGTCGAGGCGGGCATCCGGTCGGGCGACATGACCATGCCCGAAGAGATCAACCGCATCGTCACCGACAGCATCACCGACTGGTTCTTCACCACCTCGGAGATGGCCAACGCCAATCTGCGCCATGCCGGCATCGACGACGCGCGGATCTTCTTCGTCGGCAACACGATGATCGACACCTTGCTGGCGCATATGGATCGCCTGGAAGCGCCGGAGTTCTTCGGACCGCTGGACTTGGAACCCGGGCGGTACTTCGTGACCACTCTCCACCGGCCGGCGAATGTGGATCGCGGCGGCGCCTTCTCGCGCATGCTGTCGGCCATCGGAGAAGGCGCGCGCGGCATGCCGATCGTCTTCCCGGTTCACCCGCGCACGGCCAGGACCCTGCGGGAGGTCGGCGAGATGCCCGCCAACCTGCATCTTGTCGAACCGCAGCCCTATCTGCAGTTCAACTGGCTGGTGAAGCACGCCTTCGCCGTGATCACCGACTCGGGCGGCATCACCGAGGAAACCACCGTCATGGGCGTCCCCTGCCTGACCTTGCGCGACAGTACTGAGCGGCCCGAGACCGTCAGCATGGGCACCAATGTCCTGATCGGCACCGATCCGGGCGCGCTGTTTCCGGCGTTCGACGACCTGTTCGCCGGTCGCTGGAAAAAAGGCAGTGTCCCCCCAATGTGGGACGGCCAGACGGCGCCGCGCATCGTGACCGCGCTCGAGCGACTGCTGGCTTGATGAAGGGACCACTGAGGCAGGCGATGTTCGAGCCCGCGACATTATGCGAGCAGGTATGAGCCGTCTGAAGAAACTGCAAACGTATGCGCGCCTCGGGCCGGGCAGTATCTCCAGGGTAGGTCTCTATCGCCTGGGTCTCAGGACGGGACTGCATCCGGTCCTGAAACTGCGCGCGGATGTGGCCGGGGGGCCGTTTCTGCGCCCGCCTTCGAAAGTTCAGGACAGGCCGCCGCCGAACATCGCTTGGGACAGTGCGCTCTGGCGGTTCGGTTGGCATCGCAATCCCTTGCCGGACACCCCGCCGAGCTGGTTCGAAAATCCCTTTTCGGACCTGCCGCAACCCGATGCATCGCATGACTGGTGGCGCATTCCGGATTTCAATTCGGGCGACATCAAGGGGCTTTGGGAACTGTCACGGTTCGACTGGGTCGTGGCATGGGCCACGAAGGCGGCCCACGGCGACGAGTTGGCGTGGGGGCGGCTCAACCAATGGCTTCAGGACTGGTCGCAGAAAAATCCGCCCTACAAGGGGCCGAACTGGAAATGCGGACAGGAAGCCTCAATCCGCGTCATGCATCTGGTGCTGGCGGCCTGGCTTCTGGATCAGGAGCGCATGCCGGCAGCGGGGCTCAAGCAACTGGTCGCGACCCATTTGCAGCGGATTGCGCCGACGATGTCCTATGCGATCGGGCAGCGCAACAACCACGGCACGTCCGAAGCGGCGGCCCTGCTCATTGGCGGCAGCTTCCTGTCCGGCCTTGACCCGCGTGCCGCGGCCTGGGCACGCACAGGCCGGCGGTGGCTGGAAGAACGCGCCCGGGTCCTGATCGAGCCCGATGGCAGTTTCAGCCAGTATTCCGTGAACTACCACCGTGTCATGCTGGATACCTATGCTCTGGCCGAGGCGTGGCGGCGGCATCGGGAACTGCCGGCGTTCAGCGATGGGTTGAAGAACCGACTGGCCGCGGCGACGTTCTGGCTCCAGACGATGACTGACGTCGAGACCGGGGATGCCCCAAACATTGGTGCCAATGATGGCGCACGGCTCATCCCGCTGACAGATAGCGATTTCCGTGATTTTCGGCCCTCGGTGCAACTCGCCAGTGTCTTGTTCCGCGGGGGCACGGCCTATGGCGCAGGTCCATGGGATCGTCCGGCCCAGTGGCTTGGTGTCTCCGCCGGTGCGAAAGCAGATGTGCCGCAAAGCGCAAGCTTCGATGACGGCGGCTACCACGTCCTGCGCGCTGGGTCCGTAATGGCAGTGCTGCGCTATCCGCGGTTCCGGTTCAAACCTAGTCAAG
>SLKW01000019.1 GCA_007134405.1 Paracoccaceae bacterium | reverse complement strand
TCATCTTCATGAAGTCCTTGGCCGCCCGGAAGCCGGCCTCGCCCTCGACCAGCACCTCGTCGATCTCGCGCGAGTAGAGGTCGCGGATCGAGCGCTTGATGAGATTGCCTTCCTCGTAGATCGGCGCGGGCGCGATTGATTTCAGCGTCAGCTCGCGGATCTGCTCCCAGAGGCGAAACAGGTATTCATAATCGCGCCGGATCTCGGCCTTGGTGCGGTTCGCGCCGGCGGTGCGGATGATCAGCCCGGCGCCTTCCGGCACCTCCATCTCGCCGGCGATTTCCTTCAGCTTCTTGCGATCCGCCGCATTGGTGATCTTGCGGCTGATGCCGCCGCCGCGCGCCGTGTTGGGCATCAGCACGCAATAGCGCCCGGCCAGGCTCAGGTAGGTGGTCAGCGCCGCGCCCTTGTTGCCGCGTTCTTCCTTGACCACCTGCACCAGCATGATCTGGCGCACCTTGATGACTTCCTGGATCTTGTAGCGCCGCGGGCGCTGCCGGCGCGCCGGGCGCACCTCGTCCGAGACGTCCTCGTCGGCGACCGATTCGATCTGGTCGTCGAGTTCGGCGGCATGATCGGCGGCGCGGTAGGGCTCGGCCTCGTCCTCGTCAGAGCCGTTGCGATCGTCGGAGCCGTTGCGATCGCCAGAGCCGTTGCGATCGCCAGAGCCGTTGCGATCGTCAGAGCCGGCGCGGTTGTCGGAGCCGTTGCGCGGCGCGGCGGGTTCGTCCTGCGCCGTGCGTTCCGCGGCCCCGATCGGCGCGGCCTCGACCGCCTCCCCAGCCTCGTCATTATCGTCCAGATCGACGATATCCATCCCGCCGATCGGGCGGCTGGTCACCACGGCGTCGTCGGACGCCTCTGCCGCGACAGGCGCCTTGCCCCCGTTCTCGGCCGGCGCCTCGGTCCATTCCTCCCGGTCCGACCGGTCGTCGGCGGCGCTCTCGGCGTCGTTCTCGGCGTCATTTGCCTCGGCGTCATTGGCCTCGGGGGCGCTTTCGGCCTTGCCGCGTCCCCCCCGGCGCCGGCGTCCGCCGCCGCCGTTCTCGCGGTCCTCCGACTGACTGCGCGCATAGGCGCGCTCTTCTTCCAGCAGCGCTTTCCGGTCGGCGACCGGGATCTGGTAGTAATCGGGATGGATTTCGGCGAAGGCCAGGAAGCCGTGCCGGTTGCCGCCGTAATCGACAAAGGCGGCTTGCAACGAGGGTTCGACCCGCGTGACCTTCGCCAGATAGATGTTGCCGGCTAGTTGGCGACGATGCGCCGTTTCGAAATCGAATTCCTCGACCTTGGTTCCGTCGACCACGACCACGCGGGTTTCTTCCGCATGGGTGGCATCGATGAGCATTTTCTTGGCCATGTTGTCTCGCTTGACCCGCCATCGCCCCGGCCCGGCGGCGATGCGCCGGGCGGAAAGGTGGCGGGGAATGTGTGTGGGGCGATGCGCGGGCGCGCAGAGCGTCCGGACCGGCACGTATGTGCCCCGGGTCCAACTCTGTCGAAGGCGCCATCCAGCATCGCGGTTCTCATCTGGCGCCAAGGGCGCCCGTTCTTTGCCCGGCGATCCGGAATGGGCGCCTGGCTATTCGCAGGCCCGAAACCGGACCCTGACGCCAGGGCATCCCGAGCGGGGCTCTGACGGTGAATTCCTTGCGGCGCACCCCGAAAGGTCGCGCTCGACAACGCAACCATAAAGGCGAAGGGGGGGAAACTTCAATGCCGAAATGGCGCTGGCCCGCTTTCGCCATGCTTGTGCCTAAAGATAAGGCGCTCAACCCGTAGCTGTTCGCCGCGCGGACTGGACCCAAGGTGCGAACCGGACCCGGCCACGCCAAATCCGGCCCCATCTCCGATCTGGCCTTATCCGGCCCCCGAATCTGGCCCTATCGGTCGATTGCGCCCCGAAAGCCGTTCGAAAGCCGTCCGAAAGCGTTGCATCCCACGCCCCACCGAACGTTGCGCCGCGCGGCGTTTCCCCCGAAATCGGCCCGAAACGCCCCCAACTGCCATACGCTTGCCATACGTTTGTCATACGTTTGTCATACGCTTTCCATACGCATGCCATACGCCCGAAATCCCAGGAAATGCACGGCTTGGGGCCGTTCCCCGCGTTTTCAGGAAAGCGCCCTCCGCACCGCGCGGCAAGTTTTCGTCAACCTTTCAGGATCGAAAACGGCCTGACCGCTCAGACGTAATCCGCCCGGCTCAGCCCGTATTTGGCCATCTTCTCGTTCAGGGTCCGCCGCGGCAGGCACAACTCCTCCATCACCGCGACGATGGACCCCTTGTGCCGGCGCATCGTCGTGTCGATCAGCGTGCGCTCGAAGGCCTCGACATATTCCTTCAGTGGCTTGCCCTCGGTCGTCATCGCGCCGCCGACCGTCTCGTTGTCGGCCATGACCAGCGAGATCACCGACCCGGTGCCGCGCCGGCTTTGCAGAACCGCTTGTTCCGCAATGGAAATCAGCTGCCGGATGTTGCCCGGCCAGGGTGCCTGCAACAGATGCGCGGCCTCCTGCGCCGACAGGTCCGGGGCGGGGCAGCCGTATTCCTCGGCGAAGGTCTCGGCGTAGGATTGGAACAGCGCCATGATATCCTCGCCCCGCGCCCGCAGCGGCGGCAGCGTCAGTTTCATCGAGGCGAGCCGGAAATAGAGGTCCGGGCGCAGCAGGTCCTCCAGCGTCCGGTCGGGCGCATGCGTGTTGCAGATCGCCACGATGCGCGTCGGCGGCGGATTGCCCTGCTCGTTGATGAACGCCAGAAGCCGCGCCTGCAGGCCTGGGCTCAGCGCCTCGACATCCTCCAGGCACAACGTCCCGCCGCGGGCCTCCTCGACCAGAGGCAGCCCGCCCCCCTCCTCGACCGGCCCGAAAAGCCGCGCCGCCAGCTTGCCCTCCTCCTCGCCCTGGCAGGAAACCGCGACGAACCGCTTGCCCGCGCGCGGCCCGACGGCGTGCAGGGCATGGGCGACAAGCGTCTTGCCGGTGCCCGTCTCGCCGTCGATCAGCACGTGCCCGTCGGCCTGTCCGTAGTCCAGGATGTCCTCGCGCAGCCGCGTCATCACCGGCGAGGCGCCGACGAGCTTGCGCATGATCGTCTTGCCGTCGGCCAGTTCCTGGCGCAGCGCGCGGTTCTCCAGCGCCAGCGCCCGCGCCTTGACCGCGCGGCGGGCAAGCTCGGTCATCTTTTCGGGATTGAAGGGTTTTTCAAGAAAGTCGAAGGCGCCCAGCCGCATCGCCTCGACCGCCATCGGCACGTCGCCATGGCCGGTGATCAGGATCACCGGCAGGCTCGCATCCATGCCCATCAACCGTTTCAGCAGCGCCATCCCGTCCATGCCCGGCATACGGATGTCGCTGATCACCGCGCCCGGAAAGTCGGGGCCGATCACGCGCAACGCCTCCTCGGCGCTCTCAAAGACTTCGGGCTGAAAACCCGACAGCGACAGCCACTGGCTGACGGATTGGCGCATGTCCTGCTCGTCGTCGATCACGACGATCCGGGCAGCGCGGGGGCGGTCGGTTTCGGTCATGTCATGGGTCCCAGTCACACTTGTCGAACCCGCGCACCCGGGCCCCGGTTCCACCCACGAAGCATCGCGGGCGCGCAACGGGCGCCGCAGAGTTGTGCGGGCACGCTCTGTTTCTCACTTCGCCTCATTCGGCCGCCGCCCGCGTTGCGCCGCGCAGCACCGGCAGCGCCACATCGAACGCGGCGCCGCCCTCGGGCATGTTGCGCGCGGTGATCCGGCCGCCATGATCGGCAACGATCCCCGACGAGATGGCCAGGCCAAGCCCGACCCCCTCGCCGGTCTTCTTCGACGTGTAGAAGGGTTCGAACACTGAATGGATGTCCTTGATCCCCGTGCCGTTGTCGCGCACGGTCAGCGTCACCGTGTCGCCCTCGGTCAGGATCAGGTCGATCTGCGGGGCGTTGACACCCGAGGTCGCATCCACGGCGTTGCGCATCAGGTTGATGATCACCTGCTCCAGCCGCAGCCGGTCGCCCATCACCATCACCGGCTCGTTGGGCAGCGTGCGCACGACCAGGATGCGCCGCTCGCGCAGCGTCGGCTCCATCATCGTGAGCGCCTCGGCCACGCAATCGCGCATGTCCAGCGGCTCGAACGCATCACCGCCCTTGCGCGCGAAGGACTTGAGCTGCCGGGTAATCGCCCCCATCCGGTCGATCAGGTCGTCGATGCGCTGGAACGACACCAGCGCCTCTTCCGACCGCCGCCGGTTCAAAAGGAGCCGCGCCCCCGCCAGATACGTCTTCATCGCGGCAAGCGGCTGGTTCAGCTCGTGGCTGACCGCCGCCGACATCTCGCCCAGCAC
>SLKW01000232.1 GCA_007134405.1 Paracoccaceae bacterium | reverse complement strand
CGGTGTCTGCCGGTGGCGCTGCTACTAATCCTGCCCGGACTTCTGTTGCAGACGGCCAGTCTTGCGGGCTGGGGCTATGCCATTGCTTCAGGGGCGATTGCCTCGGGGCTGGGCTATGCGATCTGGTACAGCGTGCTGCCGGCGATCGCGCGGACGACGGCGGCTTATGTGCAGCTGACGGTTCCCGCCATCGCCGCCTTGGGCGGCGCGATCTTCATCGCCGAGCCGCTGACCCTGCGCCTTGTGCTGTGTTCGATCGGCATTCTGGGCGGGGTGGCCTTGGCGCTTCGGGCGGCGGAGGCGCGGCGGCGGGCGGTCGGGTTTACGAAAGCTTGATGGGGCGTGCGCCTGGGGGGCGACGGCGGCCGGGGAAACGGCACGAGGCGCGTTGTTTTGTTGGAAAAGGCTCCGGCACAAGGCGTACACAGAGTGTACACAGAGCGTATGACAAGCGTATGACAAGCGTAGGACTCGCGTAGGACAAACGTAGGACAAACGTAGGACGCGTATTGGCAGCTTGCCGGAACCTGGCCGCGTCGCGGCGGCCGGGGCGGGTCGGGTCGTCGCGGGGGCGGGCGCGTGACGGGATCAGTCGGGGGGCGGCAATTCGGCCAGGATGGCCTCGGCCGCGGCGCGGGGGTCGGCGGTCTGCCAGATGGGTCGGCCGATGACGATGTGATCGGCGCCCGCCTGGATCGCCGCCGCGGGCGTCGCGATGCGCTTCTGATCGCCCGCCGCCGCGCCCGCCGGGCGCACCCCCGGCGTCACGATCAGCCGCCCCTCCGCCGCGGGCAGGGCGCGGATCGCGGCGGCCTCGTGCGGGCTTGCGATGACGCCGTCGGCCCCGGCCGCGAAGGCGCGCCGGGCGCGTTCGGTCACGATCTCTTCCATAGCGCCGGGCACGATCATCGCGGCGTCGAGGTCGGCGCGGTCGGCCGCCGTCAGCACCGTCACCGCCAGGATCTTCAGCTCCGAGCCCGCCGCCCCGGCGCGCGCGGCGCGCACCACGTTCGGATCGCCGTGCACGGTCAGGAAATCGAGCCCGAACCGCGCCACCCCGGCCACCGCCGCCTCGACCGTGGCGGGGATGTCGAAGAACTTCATGTCGAGAAAGATGCGCTTGCCGTGCGCGGCCTTCAGCTCGTTCGCGAGCGCCAGCCCGCCCGAGGTCAGCATCCCGAGCCCGATCTTGTAGAAACCGACCGAGGCCCCGAGCTTTTCGACCAGCGCCAGCCCGGCCAGCGGGTCGGGCACGTCGAGCGCGACGATCAGCCGGTCGTCGGTCGCGGTCATGACGCCGCTCATGACGCCACCCGTTCCAGCCGGATCAGCCGGTATTCGTAGGTCTTGCCGAAGGTCTCTTCGCGCGCGGAGGGGCGCTGGAACTTGTCGAGCCTGCGCCCGATCGCGGCTTCGACGATCCGGCTGAGGACCGGGCGGCCGCGCCGGAACTCGGTGCGGAAGCGTTTCAGGAAGGGGGCGATATGGGCGTTCTTGATGTGGTCGAGGACATGGAAGGTGGGCAGGATCGCCTCGGTCACGTCCTCGTCCAGGGTCACCTGCCAGCCGGGGCGCTGGGCGAGTTCGGCGAGGAAGGACGCATGCGTCTGGCGGCGGCCGTCCTCGCCCTCGCCGCGCAGGCGGAAATAGTCGAAGATCAGCGCCGCGCGGGTCGCGTAGCGGTCGATCTGGTCGAGCGCCGGGCCTTGCTGGATGTAGTGGAAGCTTTCACCGAAGAGGCACAGATCGAAGCGCCGCGGCACGTCCAGCCCCTCGAACCCGGTGTCGTGCACGGGCACTTCGGCGGGCAGTTTCGCGCGGGCCATCGCGTTGAGCTGTTGCGACGGGCTGAGGCATTCGACCCGGAACCCCTGCCGCGTCAGCGCCAGCGCGTTCGCCCCGGTCCCCGAGCCCACGTCGAGGATCGTCTCGACGCCTTCGGGGATCTCGGCGCGCATCCGGTCGAACCAGGCCTGCTGCGCTTCGCCCAGGGCGCGGGCCGACGGCGTTTCGGGGCGACCTTCGGGCCAATAGCCGTAATGCAGGAAGCCGTGGCCATAGACCGCCTCGGACAGCATCGCCTCGAAATCGAGCTGGAATTCCTTGAGCTTCACCGCGGCACCTCGTGCGCGGGCAGGGCCCCTGGGTCATGCATGTCGGTTTCCTTCTGTCACGAACCCCTGATAGGCTGCAGGCGGGATGCCGGCAAGCCGTTCGCGCACCCGTTTTCGGGAGAGGAAGCCAGAGATGAAGAAACTGACCACGGCGCTGATCGCGCTGGCCAGCATGACCGGCGCCGCCATCGCCGAGAACCGCATCGACATGGTGCGCCCGGATGCCCCGGCGCTGGCGGGATATGGCGATCACCCGGTGGGGGTGCGCCAGCTGGAGCTGACCGACGCGGACCGGATCGACGTTCTGGCCTCGGAGGACCAAGTGGTGCGCGGGCCGCGCCGGCTGGTGGGCGAGCTCTGGTATCCGGCGGCCGAGGGCACCGAGGCGGGGACCACCTATGCGACGGTCCTGCGCGACGGCGAGACCGAGGTCGAGCTGCAGGGCCAGGCGGCGCGCGATGCCGAGCCGGGCGAGGGGCCGTTTCCGCTGGTCATCCTGAGCCACGGCTATCCGGGCAACCGGTTTCTGATGTCGCATCTGGCCGAAACGCTGGCCTCGCGCGGGCATGCGGTGCTGGCGCTCGATCACGCCGACAGCACGTATCAGGACCAGGCGGCGTTTGGCTCGACGCTGCTGAACCGGCCGCTCGACCAGGCCTTCGCGATCGAGGCGATGGCCGATGCGGCTGCGCTGGACCCGGCGCTGGAGGGGCTGATCGACGCCGAGAACGCGGCGCTGGTGGGCTATTCGATGGGCGGCTACGGGGCGCTGATCCTTGCCGGCGCGGGAATCGCGGAAGGCGCGCTTGAGCTTGACTTCGCGCCGCCGCATGGGGTGCTCGAGGTGCATCGCGCCGGCAGCGACGCGCATGAAGGGCTGATCGATTCGCGGCTGAAGGCGGTCGTCGCGATCGGCCCCTGGGGGATGAACGCGGGCTTCTGGGACGAAGACGGGCTTGCCGGGCTGCGCGTGCCCGCGCTGATCATGGCCGGCGACCGCGACACCGTGTCGGGATACGAGCCCATGCGCGCCATCTTCGCGGGCGGCAGCGGCGCGCCGCGGCATCTGCTGACCTTCCTCAATGCCGGGCACAATGCCGCGGCGCCGATCCCGGCGCCGGCCGAAAGCTGGCCGGTGTCGGAACGGCTGGGCTGGGCGCCGTTCGCGCATTACGCTGATCCGGTCTGGGATACGGTGCGGATGAACAACATCGCGCAGCATTTCATCGCCGCCTTCCTGGAGCGGCACCTGCACGGTGATGCCGAAGCCGCCGCCTGGTTCGACCTGGTCGAATACGCCCATGACGGCGTCTGGGCCGAGGAGGAGGGCGAACGCCTGCCCGAGCACAGCTACTGGCAGGGGTTCGAGCAGGGTTCGGGCCTGGGGCTGCGGATGGAGACGCGCGGCGCCGGGGAATAAGGCGGGGCCCGCGTCACGGCGGGCCTGAGCCGCGTCCGGGCCGGGCAGTGGCGGGCGCAATCGCCCTGCGGGTGCCCGGCCTATTTGCGCCTCGGGCGGGCGGGGCGTGCGTGTGCCGCATGGCCGCTATTCGCCGCCGAATCGCGATTTGCCGTTTAGTTTATTTGCGATCCCCGGTATCCTTGCGCGATGATCACGAGACTTCAGAACTTGTGAACATATTTCGCCCTCCATTGGAAAAATGAACCTGGCGACCAGTCACGCGTTTAACGAGTCGATCAACGGGCGGGCATTTGAGGCGATTATGAGCGGTTCCCTATCCTTCTTCTCGGCGATTTTCGCGGGCTTCGGCATGCTTCTGTCCAGCCCGTTGGGGCCGGCGCAGCTGCCGCGGGCGGATATGGACGAACTGCGCGCGCGCGCAAACCCCGGCTATGTGGCGCGAATCCACGATGCGAGCGGGAGCGAGATCGGCGAATTCTTCCGCGACGGGCCGCTGGCATCGCCGCCCGCGAAGCTGCCCGAGGATTTCCTGAACGCCGTCATCGCCATCGAGGACCGCCGCTTCTTCGAGCATGACGGGCTCGACCCGATCGGTCTGGCCGGGGCGGTGATCTCGCAGTTTGGCTCGAATCCGCGCGGCGGTTCGACCATCGACCAGCAGATGGCGAAGAACGCCTGGACCGGCCCCGAGGAAAGCTTGCGCCGCAAGATTGCCGAGGCGGTGCTGGCCATGCAGGCGCGTCACCAGCTGGGCGCGGAAGGCGTGCTGCAGGCCTATCTGGAGACCGCCTGGTTCGGGCGGGGCG
>SLKW01000146.1 GCA_007134405.1 Paracoccaceae bacterium | reverse complement strand
CGGGCAGCGAGCCGGACGCGCGAGCGCCCGACAGCGACGGCTAGGACCGACCCGATCGCTGCTCCTCGGAGCACGCGGCGTCCACGCGCGCCAGGTCGACCTCCACCCAGCAGCCGGCACTCCACGTCATCCCCCGGCGCCACCCGACGGGATCCAAGAGGGGCTTCTTAGGCCGTGCAGTGGCACCTCTTCGGGGCACGCAACTGCTCGAAAGCGGGCCGAAAGCCGGTCCAAAGCGAGCACCGGCATGGTGGGTCCCGCGCTGCGTCCACGCTCCCCGACCATCGACGAGCAGGAGCACACCATGACCACCACCCCCGTCGTCCGGTTCACCGAGACCACCAAGCGCTTCGGTGACGTCACCGCGCTCGACCGCCTCACCCTGGACGTGGGAGAGAGCGAGATCGTCGGTCTGCTCGGCCCGAACGGTGCCGGCAAGACCACGACCCTGCGCACCCTGCTCGGGTTGATACAGCCCACCAGTGGCAGTGCCCGGATCATGGGCATCGACGCCTGGACCGACCCCGTCGCCGCCCACCGTCACCTCGCCTACATCCCCGGTGACGTGGCCGTGTGGCCGGAGCTGACCGGCGGGCAGATCCTGGATCTGCTGGGCGCCACCTCCGGTGGGTACGACGAGGCGTACCGCGACGAGTTGATCGAACGCTTCAACTTCGACCCTGGCAAGAAGGGTCGCAGCTACTCCAAGGGCAACCGTCAGAAGGTCGCGATCATCGCCGCGCTGATGACCCGCGCGCCGTTCCTCGCGATGGACGAGCCGACCTCCGGGCTGGACCCGCTGATGGAGGCCACCTTCCAGGACTGCCTGCGCGAGGCCAAGGCCCGCGGCCAGACCATCCTGCTGTCCAGCCACATCCTCTCCGAGGTGGAGGCGGTCTGCGACCGCATCGCCGTCCTGCGCCAGGGTGTCCTCGTCGAGCACGGGACCCTGGACGAGCTGCGCCACCTGCACGCCACCACCGTCGAGGCGACCTACTCCGGTGCTGCCCCGGCCCTCGCCGATGTCGCCGGCGTCGAGGACGTCGTCATCGCCGACGGGACCATCCGCCTGCAGGTCCACGGCTCCACCGACCCGCTGCTCAAGGCGCTGGCCACCGCCGAGGTCCACACGCTCTCGATGCGCGAGCCCACCCTCGAGGAGCTGTTCCACGCCTACTACGACGAGTCCACCGAGCTGACCGCCACCGGCGCGTGAGTCGATCCGGGCGGGACCACGCCCGTTGAGGAGGCATCCAGATGAGCGCCATCACCACCCGACCCACGGCCAGCCCGCCGGTCGCCGCGACCGGCGGCGGGGCCGAGCGCACGACGCGGTCACCGCTGAGCGTGTGGCTGCGCCTCTACCGTCACCACCTGCGGCTGCTCAGGGGCGGCGCCATCGCGTGGATCAGCGGGCTCACCCTCGTCAGCGTCGGGGTCGTCGCGACCTACGAGGACCGCTACTCCACCCCGGAGGAGCTCGCGCTGTTCGCCGAGATGGAGGGCATCCCGGCCTTCGAGGCCATGCTCGGGCGCTTCGTGCAGCTCACCACCGTCGAGGGTGCGACGCTGTCCCGCTGGGGGATGTTCTCCATCCTCGCCGCGGTGTGGGGGATGCTGGCCGGCGCCCGGTTGCTGCGCCGCGCCGAGGAGCGCGGCCACCTCGAGAAGCTGCGGGCTGGTGTCGTCAGCCCCCGGGGCCTGACGCTGTCCGCGGTCGCCGCCCTGCTCACCACCCACGCCGCCTTCGCCGTCGCCATCGGCGTGAGCCACACCCTGGCGGGCATGGACACCGCGACCTCCTGGGCGCTTGGCGGCGCCATGGCGCTGCTGACCGCGAGCTTCGCCCTTGCCGGTGCCGTCGCCTCCCAGCTGGTGGCCTCCTACCGGCGTGCCGTCGGCCTGGTCGGCAGCGTGCTCGGGGTCCTGCTGGGATTGCGGCTGCTGGCAGCCGCCAGCGCCACCCCCGAGTGGGTGTGGTGGACCACACCCTTCGGCTGGGTCGGCTTCCTGCACCCCGTTGACGAGGCCTGGGGCACCGTGTTCGCGGCGCTGTCCGCCCTGGTGCTGATCCTCTTCGTCGCCGTCCTCGCACTGGCGCAGCGTGACCTGACCGCAGGTTGGTTCGGTGGGGCCACCGACGAGCCCGCGCGTCCCCCGAGGCCGATGGGTGGCCACACCTCCCTCGCCGTCCGGCTGACCGCCGCCGGGGCGCGCACCTGGGGCGCCATCATCGGGATCGTGACCCTGGCTTTCGGTCTGCTGGCTCGCGACTTCTCCGAGGCCGTCGCCGACCTTCCGACCATGGTCGAGATGGGCAACCAGATCGGCTGGTACGACATCGACACCCCAGAGGGCATCGTCGCCTTCACCTTCACGATCGTTGCCCTGCTGCTGGCGGTGTTCGCTGCGGGCCAGGCGGCCGCCATCCGTGAGGAGGAGGCCAGCTGGCGGATCGAGCACCTGCTGGTCCGGCCTTTGGGGCGGGTGCGCTGGCTGGTCACCCGGATCGTGACCGCCGCCGTCGGCGTCGTGCTGCTCGCGCTGCTGGCCGCTGCCGCCGTCGCCCTCGGGGCGGCGATCGTCGGGGCCCCCATCGAGCTGGTGGACGCCCTCGCCGCCGCGGTCAACGTGATCCCCGTCGCCTGGCTGGCGCTCGGTATCGGGATCGCGGTCCTCGGGCTCCTGCCGCGGGTGACCGCCCCCGTGACCTACGGGATCGTGCTCGCCGCGTACCTGCTGGACTTCGTGGGCGGGTTGCTCGAGCTCCCAGAGTGGGTGTTGGAGCTGAGCCCCTTCCGTCAGCTGGCCGCGGTCCCGGCGCAGTCGATGGAGGTGCTGCCGCTGGTCGTGATGCTCGGCGTCGGACTGGTCGCTGCGAGCATCGGCACCGTGGTCTTCCGCCGTCGCGACCTCCAGGAGGCCTGATGGCATACCGCTGACGGACCAACGGATCCTCTGCGGACGCCGGTGCGTGGCGCCGGCGTCCGCGCCGTGGAACGGCGCCGGTGATGTGGGTCGGCGCCGGGGGTGTCGGAGGGCGGCGCCGCCGCTACCGCGGTCAGCGCTGCCCGGTGGCGATCCACAGCTCGGCGGGGACCGGGCAGCGGCCGGACTCGATGTCGCGACGGATCTCCACCATCCGCTGCAGCGCTGGGGGGAGCTCGCGTTCCCTCACCGTGTCCGATCGCGTCGTCACCAGCCGTCTCCTGGAGGCAGTTGTCCAGCCCCGGGACCCGGGACCGTCGAGGCCGAGCGCAGGATGCTGGACCGGTGGGATCGCAGCCACCTCAGCCGGTGGCAACCGTGCGAACCCCGCGTGGGACCGGGGGCAGGGTCCCTAGGGTGGGGCCGAACCATCGATCACTGCCCCGACCATCCCGTCCACCACCCGTCCGACCACCTGCGCGAACATCTGCCCGAGCACCGGGAGAGCCTGTGACCTACTCGATCGTCGCCCGCGACCCGGAGACCGGCCACATGGGGGTCGCGGCGCAGTCCCAGGCCTTCGCCGTGGGTAGCAGCGTGCCGTGGGCCGTCCCCGGCTCCGGGGCCGTCGCCACCCAGTCCATGATGGTCGCCGCCTACGAGGCGACGGGCGGGCCCCTGGAGGGCCGCCTGCTCGCCGCGTTGCAGGCGGCCGAGGCCGAGGGTGGGGACCTGCGGGGTCGGCGCTCGGTGGCGATGCTGGTGGTGCGCGCCGAGCGGTCCGGCCGACCGTGGCAGGACCAGCTCGTCGACCTCCGGGTCGACGACCACCCCGAGCCGCTCGAGGAACTGGAGCGGATGCTGCACTACGCGTGGCGGTACCGCCGCACGGCCGAGGCCTTCGAGCTGGCCCTGGACGGTCATGGGGACCAGGCCCTGGACCGCCTGGAGCAGGCGGCCTTCGACCCCGACACCGACGTCGAGGTGGAACCGGAGCTCGTGCTGTGGCGTGCCATCGCCCTGGGCGCGGCGGACCGGGTCGACGAGGCGCGGTCGCTGTTCGCCCACCTCGACGAGGTCGCACCGGCCTTCGTCGAGTCCGCGCGACGGTTCGGGCCGGTTCGGCTCGTGGATCCGGGCCTGCTCGAGCTCCTCCTGCCTCCGACCGCCGGCCGATGACCGCGCCGAGGGTCGTGCGCGGTCCGGTGCGGGGCGGCGTGACGGCCCCGGTCCGCGGCCTGCTCCCCGGTGCGGTCGCACGGGCGTGGCCGGCCGGTCTACGGTGCTCGGCCGGAAGGTATGGCGACGGAGCACTCAGGGGGTCCCATGGGGGCTGAGGTCGAGCTCGGCGAGGCACGGACCATCCTGCGCCTCAGCGAGCTGAACCGTGCGATCGCGGACGCGATCACCGACCGCTTCCCG
>SLKW01000047.1 GCA_007134405.1 Paracoccaceae bacterium | reverse complement strand
GAAACAGCCGACGCGGTCGAGCTGCGCCTCGTCGAGCCAGTCGAGCAGTGTCTGAAACTCGGCCTCGGTTTCGCCGGGATACCCGACAATGAAGGTCGAGCGCAGGGTTATCTCGGGGCAGATCGCCCGCCAGCGTGCGATCTCATCGAGCGTCTTAGCTGCAGCGGCAGGGCGGGCCATGCGTTTCAGCGTGTCCGGGTGCGCGTGCTGGAAAGGAATATCCAAATACGGCAGCACAAGCCTTTCGGACATCAGGGGAATCAGGTCGCGCACGTGCGGATAGGGATAGACATAGTGCAGACGCACCCAGGCGCCGAGGCTGCCGAGGTCGCGCGCCAGATCGGTGATATGCGCGCGATGGCCGCGATCCTCAGTGTGTTTCAGGTCCACACCATAGGCGGATGTGTCCTGGCTAATTACCAGGAGTTCTCTAACCCCGGCCGTGACCAGTTTCTCGGCCTCGCGCACAACCGCATGGGCGGGGCGGCTGACCAGTCGCCCGCGCATTTCGGGAATGATGCAGAAGCGGCACTTGTGATTGCAGCCCTCCGAGATCTTCAGGTAGCTGTAATGGCGCGGCGTCAGCTTCACCCCGGTCGCGGGCAGCAGGTCGACAAAAGGATCGGGCGCGGGGGGCACGGCGATATGGACGGCGTCGAGCACGCGTTCGTACTGGTGCGGTCCGGTCACCGCGAGAACCTTTGGATGTGCACCGGTGATATAGTCGGGCTCTGCTCCCAGACAGCCGGTGACGATGACGCGACCGTTCTTCTGCAGGGCTTCACCGATCGCTTCCAGGCTCTCGGCCTTGGCGCTGTCGAGAAAGCCGCAGGTGTTGACGATGACAGCATCGGCGCCGGCGTAATCGGGGCTGATCGCGTAGCCCTCGGCGCGCAGACGGGTCAGGATCCGCTCGCTGTCGACCAGCGCTTTCGGGCAGCCGAGGCTGACCATGCCGATCGTCGGCTGCGTGCCGCGCCCGTGGGACGGGGCGTCGCTCAGGCGTGCGCGCGGGGCCAGGTCGGGGCGGGCGCCCGGGTTCAGGATCAGCGGTCTCTGGGTCATGGCGCGCATATAGTCGCATGGCGCGCATGGGGAAAGAGGCATGAAACCATGCGTCAAGAATGTTCTGCCATCTTGAACGCGCCCTGCGACCGGCTATTTTCGAAAGTGAAAGATTTCGTTGGTGCTTCAATGATCCGTTACGCCTTGCGCTGCGACCAAGGCCATGAGTTCGAAAGCTGGTTCGCCTCGGCTGCCGCCTATGATGCGCTGAGGGAGCGGGGTCATGTCGGCTGCGCGGTCTGCGGCAGTTCCAGCGTGGAAAAGTCGCTTATGACGCCAACGGTCGCTAGGCCTTCTGCCGAAAAGCCTATTAGAGCGGCGCGTCCTCCCGCGCCCGATCCAGCATTGGCAAAGAAGATCGAGGCCTTCCGCCGCCACATTGAGGCCAATTTCGACTATGTTGGCCTGAACTTCGCTACCGAGGCGCGCGCGATGCATCTGGGCGAAGCGCCCGAGCGCGCCATCCATGGCGAGGCAAAGATCGACGAAGCCCGCGCGCTGATCGACGAGGGCGTGCCGATGGCGCCGCTGCCCTTCCTGCCGCGCAACCGTACGAACTGAGCCCCGCACTCCCTTGCACCATCGCCCCGGCGAAAGTATGAGGGCGCGCATCGCAGGCGTGACAGCCCGCGGCGAGGCAGCCGGAAGGGCAGGGGCAGGATGCCGCTACTGGTTATGAAATTTGGCGGCACCTCGGTGGCCGATCTTGACCGGATCGCGCATGCGGCCGGAAAAGTCGCGCGCGAGGTCGAGCGCGGATACGACGTAATCGTCATTGTCTCGGCCATGGCCGGCAAAACCAATGAACTTGTCGGCTGGGTCGAGAGCACCTCCCCCTTTTTCGACGCGCGCGAATACGACGCCGTCGTGGCGTCGGGCGAGAATGTGACCGCCGGCCTTATGGCGCTGCGGCTGCAGGAGATGGGCGTACCCGCGCGCAGTTGGCAGGGCTGGCAAGTGCCGATCCTGACGACCAGCGCGCACAGCGCGGCGCGGTTCGTCGAGATCCCGCGCGACAATATCGACGGCAAGTTCGCCGAGGGGATGAAGGTTGCGGTGGTCGCGGGGTTTCAAGGCCTCAGCCCCGAGAACCGGATCACCACATTGGGCCGCGGCGGGTCCGACACGACCGCAGTCGCCTTCGCAGCGGCCTTCGGAGCCGAGCGCTGCGACATCTACACCGATGTAGACGGTATCTATACGACCGATCCCCGCATCACCTCCAAGGCGCGCAAGCTCGACAGGATCAGCTTCGAGGAAATGCTGGAGCTCGCCAGCCTGGGTGCGAAGGTGCTGCAAACGCGGTCGGTCGAACTGGCGATGCGCT
This sequence comes from Paracoccaceae bacterium, assembly GCA_007134405.1. GTDB lineage: Bacteria > Pseudomonadota > Alphaproteobacteria > Rhodobacterales > Rhodobacteraceae > Pararhodobacter. The sequence continues at coordinate 1,961 of SLKW01000047.1, read as the reverse complement.
ACAAGGTGCGGCTGCGGGTGCTGTCATCGTTTGACGAGACCGACGAGACCTCGGGAACGCTGGTCTGCGACGAGGAGGAAATCATGGAATCGAAAGTCGTCTCGGGCGTCGCCCATTCGCGGGATGAGGCAAAGATCACGCTGTTCACCATCGAGGACCGGCCAGGCATCGCCGCCTCGATCTTCGGTGCCTTGGCCGAGGCCGGGGTGAACGTGGACATGATCGTCCAGAACATCTCGGAAAAGGACTACGACGACGAGCATCCCGGCGCCGTAACCGACATGACCTTTTCCTGTCCCGTGGACCAGGTGCCGCGGGCCAAGAAGGCGCTGGAAGAAGCCCTGGCGCGGAACCTGATCAAGTATGACGAACTGATCATCGACACCGAGGTCGCAAAGGTTTCGATCGTTGGAATCGGCATGCGGAGCCAAGCTGGAGTGGCGGCGCGCATGTTCGAGGCGCTCGCTGCGGAAGGTATCAACATCAAGGTCATTGCAACCTCCGAGATAAAGATCTCGGTCATGATCGACCGGAAATACATGGAACTCGCGGTGCAGACGCTGCATGATGCCTTCGAGCTGGAAAAGGCAGGCTGAGCCAAGGCCCCGGCAATCTGGGGAGGCGTGATGCCCGAACGTCTGGAAACGCAAAGCCGCCGTCTGCTGCGACGTCTGCGCGATACGCTGGCCGAACCCGGTGAGGGACAGGAGCGCCTTGACCGGATCGTCAAGCTTATAGCGGCCTCCATGCAGACCGATGTCTGCTCGATTTATCTCTTTCGCGACTCAGAGACGCTTGAGTTGTGCGCTACGCGCGGGCTCAAGCGCGCGGCGGTCCACAAGACCCGATTGAAACTGGGCGAGGGTCTTGTCGGTCGTGTGGCGCGGTCGGGAAAGCCGCTCAACAGCGCCGACGCGCCCTCGGAGCGCGGTTTCCGGTTCATGCCAGAGACCGGTGAAGAGCGTTTTGCCTCCTTCCTCGGTGTGCCGATCCAGCGATTGGGCGAGCAACTTGGCGTTCTGGTCGTGCAATCGAAAGAGGGCAGGCGCTATTCCGACGACGAGATCTACGCGCTCGAAGTCGTCGCGATGGTTCTGGCCGAGATGACAGAACTCGGTGCCTTCGCCGGCGACGATGCCGCGCTTGCGCCCCTGCACAAGAACCCTGTGACGATACAGGGTAATTCCGGTCAGGAAGGCACCGCCGAGGGGTTGGTCTGGCTGCACGAACCACGCGTCGTCATCACCAACCTCGTCAATGACGACCCTGTCGCGGAAACCGAACGCCTGCGCGCGGCGGTCGGCCAACTCCGTGTTTCGGTCGACGAGTTGATGCGTGCGGCAAGGACGGTCGACAAGGAATACCGCGAGGTGCTCGAGGCCTACCGTATGTTCGCCCATTCGCGCGGCTGGCTGAAGCGTATGGAGCATTCGATCGAAAGCGGTCTCTCGGCCGAGGCGGCGGTCGAGAAAGAGCAATCCGAGGCGCGCGCGCGTCTGCAGGCCGTGCCCGATCCCTATCTGCGCGACCGGCTGCATGATCTCGACGATCTCGCGAACCGGTTGTTGCGCATTCTGACCGGCCAAGGTCGTGAGACGGGCGCCAGCATGCCCGAACGGCCGATCTTGGTAGCCCGCACCATCGGCCCTGCCGAATTGCTTGATTATGGACGGCGCCTGCGTGGTGTCGTCCTGGAGGAAGGATCGATCGGCAGTCACGCGGCAATCGTTGCGCGCGCTCTGGCGATCCCGCTCGTTGTTCAGGCCGGGCGTATCACCACCGAGGCGCTGAATGGCGATCTGATCATCGTCGATGGAACGGCGGGTGTCGTTCACCTGAGGCCCGACGAAAGCGTTGCAGCGGCGTTCCGCGACAAGATCGCGATGGAGGCGCAGGCCCTCGCCCGCTACGCGGCCCTTTGCGACCAGCCGGCGGTGGCGCGATGCGGGACGCGCATCGGT
>SLKW01000081.1 GCA_007134405.1 Paracoccaceae bacterium | reverse complement strand
TCCGCGCTCACCTTCAATGGCCACCGCATCCACTACGACCGGACCTTCTGCACCGAGACCGAGGGCTACCCCGGCCTCGTCGTGCACGGTCCGATGCAGGCAACTCTGCTCTGCCAGTTTGCTGCCGACCTGAAGGGGACCGGCCCCAGCCGCTTCGCGTTTCGCAGCCTGTCTCCGCTCTTCGATACCGACGAACTTGTGCTCCACGCCGCGCCCGCGCCCGATGGCATGCGCCTCTGGACCGCCCGCCCGCAGGGATCGGTCTCAATGGAGGCGCGAGCACACTGGTAGACGTCCTCTGACATGCTTTCGGTCTGACATCAAAGACCCGATGCGACCCGAACTGACCGCTGTTCCGCAGACTTGAGGCCAAGTTGGCTCGTCGGCGGTCAATTCACCCAACCCGTCGCCGGACGACAGGCGATGTCCACGACCGCACGGATGGGTGAAATACCCCCCAACTCACATGACTCCCGGCCAAACCGGGTGAAATGCGGACATGCGTGCGGATCCACTCAGAGGCTATGGATCGCGACATCGAAGACGCATTCCCTCACATGAATGATACCAACGGCATTTTCCAATGACCTGCGCCCAATCGCGGAGTGTGATTGAGGCGAGGCGCAGCGGCATGGCGATCAAGGTGTTCCAGGCGGAGCAACGCCGATCGTTTCGGGGCCGATCCGCGCCATGTCGTGCTGCTTGGGCTTCTCTTCGGGACGTTCCTGGTGTTTCTTGCCATTGTCTCCGCGTTCCGTGAGCGCAGTGCGGGCAAGATCGCACACCGGATGCGGATGGCTGCTGCACCCGTGGACATCTTCGTCAGCCCCGAGCGCAGCCCGACCGGTTTCGCCAAGGCTTTCCTGCCTACCGAGACAAGAGAACGCAACAAAGATCGTCGCGATCTCGCGCATGCGGGATTCGACAATCCGAATGCGGTTTTTCTCTATTACATGTTCCGGACGGGTGTCGGACTCCTCCTGCCGGCGTTGTTGGCTTCCGCGGTCGTGCTGCGCGAACAACTGCCCCTTCCCGACCTGCTGCGGGAGCAAATGGGCCAGCTGGGCAGCCTCCAGCTGATGATGGGCTTCGCGGTGCTCATCTTGATCGGTTTTTTCGGCCCCGCCGTCTGGCTTTCCGCCCGGTCCTCGTAGCGGCGCGAAAGGATCGAGAAGGCGTTTCCGAACGCGCTCGATCTGATCCAGATCTCGGTCGAAGCCGGGCTCGGCTTCGATGCGGCCCTCGCGCGCGTGGCCGATGAATTGTCCATTGCCGCGCCCGATATCAGTGCCGAGTTCAGATTGGCCCAGAAGGAAATCTACACCGGGCGCGACCGCGAGAAGGCGTATCACACGATGGCCGAGCGGCTGGCAATCGAGGAAGCCCACGCCTTCGTCAACGTCGTTCTTCAGTCGTTTCGCTTTGGCACGAACTTGAGCCAGGCGCTGCTCGCCTACTCAGGCGAAATGCGCCAGAGGCGCGAGATCCTGGCTCAGGAGAAAGCCAACAAGCTGCCGGTCTACATGTCGGCGGTCATGGCGGGCCTCATGATGCCGGCATTTTTGATCGTGACCATCGGGCCGGTTGTGCTGCGCTACATACAAAGCTACTGATCGAGATACCTTCCGAGAGAGCGGGAAGGCGCAGCTGAATTCGAACTCGACCGCCAGATCGGCCGAAATCAATTCTTAAAGGATGTTCAGGCGTGAGCGCGCGCAAGCCTCGAATTCCGGGCCAAACGCGGCGCGCGCGAGCCCGCCGCCAATCGAGGAATTACCCGCTGCGCGCCTCTACGGACGCCATCGCTCCCCGACTGCGGCTTGATACCGTGATCGGTGCTTCCCCGTGCCATCGCGCGAAGCGCGGCTGGCCGAGATAGGTGAAAGGGGCAGCCGAGGTGCCGCGGAGCTTCGAACTGCGTACGAAAGCCGTCGCCACGTACTCCGCCTCCGCGAGCGTCCAGCGCGGGGTCGACCAGCTTGCCGGCCAGATTGTGGCGTACTCGGCGGCCGCGGACCGGACCACGATCGCCATCGCGTCCTTTCCGCATGTCGATGACACGTGCAGCGAGCTGAGCAATTTCCTCGTCGACGAACTTGTGCTTTCGCTCTTCATCATCCCCGACAACCAGCTCTCGATCATCGAGCGCTCGCAGCTCGGCCGGAGCTTCGCCGAGCTCGAACTGTCGCTCTCGGGCGCGGGTGACGTGAACACCACCCGCGAACTCGGGCGCCTCCATGTGGAGACGCTGCTCATCGGCTCGCTGACGACGATGGGTGACGATTTGCGTATCAATGCCCGCCTTATTGATACCGAAACCGGCCAGGTCTTCTCGGCTGCGGCGGTGAATATCCCCCGGACCTCGACGATCGAGGACCTCATGCAAAGACCTGCTGCCGGCGGCTGCACCATGATGCCCGCCGGCGGCGGCACCGCAGGAAGTGGGCAGCGCGTCACCGGAGGATCGGGAGGAGCATCGGGATCGGCGGCCGCACCGCAGACCTTGTCGCTCGGCGCCGGCGAGCTGGAGAGCTTCGAGCAGCTGCTGGGCGAGTGGTTCAGCATGATGGAATGCGGCGGCGACGACGAGGAGATCTGGTTTCTGGCCGACAAGGCGCTGGCCAACGGGGTCTCAGGTTATTTTCGTCGCGCCAGTTTCGCGGGCTGGGGCGGTGGGGTGGTGGATTCCACTCGCCCATCCGTTGCTTCTGGCTCGGCGAGCCTGACCCTGCGTGCCGATCCGGACAATGCAGGCGTTCGGTTTCGCATGGTGGCGCGTCAGCAAAAGGGAGGACGGCTTTACTCGGACTCCTTTGTCCTTCAGCTGGTCGGCCGGGACGCATTCTATGGAGAGGCGGCCTCCGAGGACTGCACCGAGGTCAATCTCGGCCTGCGGCGGACGGCGGATGCGGACTGATGCGCCACCGCTGATAGGGTGATCCCGACGGCGGGCGGGCCGGTCGCGGGGGTCAGCCCGGGTTGTCAAAAACCAGGGCGATCCAGCCCCCGAACTGGATCTCAGCGCGTCCGCCGAAGCATCGATGGTAGTGCTACTCGCGCCCGCGCCAGCTATACGAATGCCAGTCGCTCGCGCTGCTGAGGCGAGGGGCCAAGCACGGCGCACCTTGTCCGGCCCAATTCAAGCGGGCATAGTCCGTTTCGTGCGCAGCCGGGGCCGATGCGGTGGTGGATGCGGCCGAGGTTATCCGAATCTTCCGTGACCTCTGGCCGGAGGCCTCGCTTGCAGACTTGGAGCGTGACGCGTTCGCGCCCTTGTCCTGGCGATTGGCGGGGTTGGTGACGGCGGCGGACTGGATCGGGTCGAATTCGAGCTGGTTCGCGCCGACGGAAGCCGGTCCCGGACCGCGTGACTACCTCGATCTCGCACGGGGCAGGGCTTGCGCGGCGCTCGCCGCGGCGGGGCTCGACACGCCCGGCATCTGCACGGTGCCGGTTTTCGACTTCGCGCTGCGGCCGATGCAAGAGTCCTGCGATCGGACGCCGTTAAGCGCGGGGCCGGTGCTGGCCATCATCGAGGACGAAACGGGCACCGGCAAGACCGAAGCGGCACCGGTGGCCGCACCGCAGTCAAGTCCTATACCATCAGCGCCGGCCCGGATCGTGTTTTCATTCCTGACACGATCCGTTTCGTGGAAGCTTCACGAATTTCACTGGCCGCGAAGTCGAAGCCTGAGAGGTCCTTGTAGGCCGGGAAGCGGGCCGACTTCATGTGATAGGCGATAGATCGGACCTCGCGCTCGGCCATTTCCGCCTTGAGCAGTTGCGACAGGATCGGCATGGCGGCCTCGAACGCAGGCGCTTGTCTTATCGTGAACGCGGCTCTTTCGGTATGAAGGAGCCACTGCCCGCTACGCCATTTTTGGCGGGCAGTGGCGGCGGTCGGATCGCATCGTGCAGGGTCGTGAAGGGCCGTCAGGGAGTTTGATCGACCGCTGTCTTCACCAAGGGCCTGAACGGATACGCGTGGATGATGCCGCGCATGACAAGCACAGGAAATGGGAAGATGGCTAAGCATACCATTGGCGTCGACATTTCCAAAGCTCATCTCGATGCCTTTCGCCTTGAGGACGCGATTCCGAAGCGCTTCGAGAATTCACCGCGCGGACTGCGGGCACTGGCCAGATGGTTGGATACCGTCCCGCTTGCCCGGGTCGTGTTCGAAGCAACCGGCCCGGTACACCTTCCGCAGAAAGGCAAGGATTTGCAGTGCTTTACGGGGGTCGGTGGCAGCCCGTAGGGGAATCGAACCCCTCTTTCCAGGTTGAAAACCTGGCGTCCTAACCGATAGACGAACGGGCCACTTGGTGCGTGCGCGGGTATTTAGGCCAGCCGCGCAGGGGGCGC
>SLKW01000397.1 GCA_007134405.1 Paracoccaceae bacterium | reverse complement strand
TGGCCCGGCGTCTGGATCATCGGCTGGATCTGGGCGCTGAAGGCATGCGGCCGGGCGCAGGCCAGCACATGTTTGCTGTATTGCGCCAGCTGCACGGCGACGGTTTCCACCAGCCCCATCAGTTCCAGCGTGTAGCGCATCCGCTCGGGCACAAGCGGCAGGATCGGCACGAAATAGGCCATGCAACCCGGCATCTGATCGACGATTTCCTGCGCCCGGTCGAAGCGGAGATCGGCATAGGACAGCACCAGCGCCGTCTGGGCGTGGAAGTCGTCCTCGTCCGGACGGATGATGCGCGCCAGGCTGCGAAACTCGAGCGACTCGGCAACCGTGTCGAGAAGCCGCAACTCGACGCCGACTGTCGCGCCCCCATCCTCCACGGAACGGTAGCTCACGCGCGACAGGATATCGCCCAGAAAGACGTGGCGGCGGCACCAGCCCTCCCAGAGCCGGAGGTTCTGCGCCTCTCCCGCCTTGGGCTGTGTGGGTTCGAGATGGCCCTGCGGCGCCCCGGCGATCCCGTCGCGGGCGGTAATCAGGCCAGTGGGCGTTGCCGCCTGGCTCAGCGCCGCCTGCATCGACTGCATGGATTGCATCGATTGCATGGATTGCATCGACTGCATCGATTGAGAGAGGCTCGTGATCGGCATGTCGTCGCTCCTTCTGTCAGCGTTTCGGGATGCCTGCCTCTCCCAGAGCCTCGGCAAAGCTCTGCCCGTGCGGGGCGCGCCCCGCAGGATGTGTCGCCAGGTATCCGGCTACGGTCATCTTTGGGTCGCGGCGCAGCAGTTCCTTCGCCGCATCGGCGGCTTCCTGCATCCGGCCCAGCCGCACGAGCCCGACGATCTTGATCCGATGCGCCGAGACATGGCGCGGATTTGCCCGAAGCGATCTCTGGGCGAAGGCGACCGCCTTCTCGTACTGGCGATCCACCACGTAGGCCCCGGCGCTCAACGCGTCGAAGAAGGGGCCGCGCGGATCGCAGGGCGACAGGCTCTGCGCGCGTTCGGCCAGCGCCACCGCCTCGGGCCCCTGTCCGCAGAACGTGAAAAGGACGCATTTGAGCTGGCAGGCGAGGGGACTGCTCGGGTTCAGCCGCAACGACGCGTCGAAGCTCCGCTCGGCGGCGTCGAAATCCCGGTCGAGCGTCGCCTTCACATTGCCGTCGATGGCCAGAGAAAACGCGCATTCGGGATTGAGGTCGAGCGCCGCGCCGGCTTCGTCGTCGGCGCGCTGGCGGTCGCGCCGGGGATCGTCGCTCAGCCCTTGGAAGATGCGCAGGATGTACCACTGCGCCTTCCAGGCGCGCGGCAGCGAATGGCACGGCGCGCGTTCGGCCACCGTGTCGAGCTGCTGCAGCGCGCGGGTGAAGTTGCTCTCGGCCATATGGTTCATCAGGGCGATGGCTGACATCAGCAGCGCGTGCGATGACACCGAAGGCAGCGGCTGCGTTACGCCCAGCTCTACCGATGTCGAGAGGAGCGAGCCGACGATGCGCTGAGCGATTTCCTGGACGCGCTCCGAGTCTCCGGCAAGGAAGTTGCCGAGCGTCAGCTTGAAGCGCTCGCTCCAGATCAGGCTGCTGCTGGCGGTCTCCTGAAAGTCGAGATCCAGAACCAGCGTCTCGCCCGTCCGGCGGCAGCGCCCGGTGATCAGGTAGTCCGCATCCAGCCTCTCGCAGATCGCTCCGAGGTCGAGCGCCGGCGGCCGGAACGAGCGGCTCGACAGATGCGCGACCACGTCGATCAGCTGCGAGCGCGCCAGCACGCGTATCAGCTCTTGCGCCACGGCATCGCCAAGCGCGCCCTCCGTCTCGGCCGCCGGAAACTCGAGGAAGGGCAGCACCGCCAGCTTCGGGCGCAGGTGCACGGGCGGCGCGGGGGCCTCGGGCTTGGGCACGGGGGCGTTCACCTTCGGCAGGGCCGTTCCGGCGCGCATGTCGCGGAGCCAGTCCTCGAACCCCTCTTCGGCGATGTCGATCCCTTCCAGGAACTCGCCGATCTGCGCGCTACCGGTCAGCTCGAAGGCACCGTCGACCAGCGCCAGAATATCGCCCTCTGAGCGGATCACTTCGGCAAAGCGGTCGCCGAGCGCGCGGCGCAGCTGGAAAAGGTTCTGCCGCAGATTGGCGCGCCCCTGGTGATCGTCGAGATCCGACCAGAGCTGCGCCTGCAACCAGCTGCGTGTGCGCGCATGTCCCGGCGACGTGACCAGAAGTGCGAGCATGGCGCGTTGCTTGGCGCTCGGCAGCCGCAAGTCACGCCCGTCGCTCCACCGGATGATGAGCGGCCCGTAGATCTGGATGCTCAGATGAAAGCTACTCATACGCAACAAATACAACAAATCGTTGAGTCGAACCACGGCTTTCACCTGGACAGCCTTGATGGCAGGCCGGTGCCACCACAGGAAAGCGGCCTCGATCTCGCGCTTTTCGTTCGTTCTATTGCCTTGAGAACACGCCGATTTCTGATTGTCTTGCCAAAGCAGGACCGCGGTGGCGGCGCGGGTCTGGAACTCGCTGGATCAGCCGAGCGCGCTGGCCGCCAGCACCCCGGCCCAGGCCGAAACTGCGGTCAGCGCCGTGCCCCAGGCCATGTCGGCGGCGACCATTGTGGGGCGCCAGTCGCGCATCACCGTCCAGCTCACCAGTTCGTAGGTGCCATAGGCAACGAGGCCCAGGAGCGCGCCGTTGAGAAGGGCCACTCCGGGCGCGCCGGCTTGCAGCGCGGGCCAGCCCGCGAACCAGATCACCCCGGCCATATAAAGGGCGTAGAAGAGCACCGCTGGCAGCGGGCGGGGGCTTTCGAGAATGGCGTCGCCCAGATGCCGCTCGAAAAGCGGTTTGATGACCCTGGGCAGCATCACCGCATCAGCAATCAGGAAGATCAGGCCAGTGACCAGAACGAGGACAAGAAGGGACATCGGGCGCGCACTCCGTTGAAGACGCAGAAGGTAGTGTCTTGCGGGAGCGGGTCGATCCGGAGGCGCGATTTCGCCGCGCCGCGGTCCTGCGATGCTCGGGGCAGGGAGGTTTTCGGCAGGAATTCATCGTGCGCCGAAGGGGATCACGTTGCCCTTGGTCCCGTCATTGTTGGACCCACGCAGGTCGCGCCGCGCCGCGATCTTGCGGCGCAGGGGAACGAGGGCTTGCGCCAGGCCGGCACCGACCATCTCGCGGGCGGCGATCAGGGCGTCGGCCAGGGCTTCGACCTCGGCGCGGTGGGTGGCGATCAGTGCGCGGGCCTCGCGGTCGGCCACGTTCAGGAGGTGAACAAGCTTTGGCCGCAGCCATGCGGTCTGCGTGGCGGGCAGGGGCGCGGCGGGGTGCCAGATGAGGCCGCCGTCACCCATGCCCCATTCCGTCTCGAGCCGGACGGCGAGGGCCGTGGCCTGGGCGAGGTCGCTCATGGGACCTTCGCCCGCGCCGCTCGACGCCGCGCCGAGGCAGATCGCTTCGGCCGCCCGGCCGGCCAGCAGCGTGCGCAGTTGCGCGCGTGCGGTGGCGAAGGTGTGAAAAGGCGGTGCGGGCCAAGAGGTCTCGCCGTTGCCCCTGCCGAGACGCAGCGACAGCGGAGCGGGCAGGCCCGAAAGCAAACCGACAACGACATGGCCCGCTTCGTGCAGCGCGATGCGGCGCAGCGCCTCGGCGGCCACGGCCGGATGACGCGCGTCGAGTTCGGCGATGAGATCGGCCGGCGTGAGCGCCCGGCTGGCAGCGCGGGCACGGGTCAGCGCGGCACGCGCGAGCGCCGCGGCTTCGGCGCCGCTGGTGCCGATCAGCCGCTCGGCGCTGGTCGCGATGGCTGCGGCAAGGGCGGTGTCGCCCGGCGCGGCCCTCAGTTGGCGGGAGAGGATCGTGGCCAACCCCGTGCGGCCCGGCGGGGGCACAGCAACGGTGGCGTCGAACCGCCCGGCACGCCGGATCGCGGGGTCGATGGCGGCAAGGTCGTTGGTTGCGCCGATCACCACCACGCCCTCGGTCGCCGCCAGCCGGTCGAGCTGGCGCAGAAGCCCGGTGATGATCGCGCGCATGTAGGTACGGTTTCGCCCCACATCGCTGCTGTCGCGCGACCCGAAACCGTCCAGTTCGTCGAGGAAAAAGACAGAGGGTGCGAGCGCTTCGGCCTCGGCGACGGCGGCCTCGAGCGCGCCGAGCATGTCGCCCATATGCCCGGCCTTCTGGCAATCGGCGAAGGAAGTGGCGATGAGCGGGAGATGCGCCTCGGCCGCGAAGGCCTGGGCGAGCAGCGTCTTGCCGGTGCCGGGCGGGCCGTGGAAGATCACGCTGCGCGGGACCTCGGCCCACCGCAGGGTGCCAGCGCGCCAGGCAGCCATGTCGGCGGCAAGCCGGCGCATCTGCGCGACCGCCGTCTCCTGGCCCGCGACGGCGTCGAGGCCGGCG
>SLKW01000190.1 GCA_007134405.1 Paracoccaceae bacterium | reverse complement strand
GAAGCTTCCGCCTTCCGTTTCTGGCCGCTACCGGGGGTGCCCTCGTGCTGTCCGGAACCCTGCTTGCTGCACAATCGGGCGAGGTCATCACCCGCCAATACCCCGATGGCGGCATCTACGAAGGCACTTTCCAGGACGGGCTTCAGCACGGACAGGGCACCTTCAGCCTGCCGAACGGTTTCGAATACACCGGCGAGTGGGTGGAGGGGCAGATCACCGGGCAAGGCGTAGCGCGCTATCCCAATGGCTCAGTCTATGAGGGCGCGTTCCTCGAGGGGCGCCCGCATGGCCAGGGGCGTATGGTCTTCGCCGACGGCTCCACCTACGAAGGAGAATGGACGGAAGGGGAGATCACCGGCGTCGGGCTGCGCAACTTCGCGACCGGGGTCGTCTACGAAGGCGAGTTTCTGGACGGACAGCCCCACGGGCAGGGCCGGATGGAGCGCCCCGGCGGACTGATCTACGACGGAGAATGGGTCGAAGGCCAGCGCGAGGGGCGCGGCACGATCACCTACCCGGACGGCTCGACCTACGAGGGCGAGATGCTGGCCGATCAGCGCCATGGCGAGGGGCGGCTGGAACGGCCGGATGGCACGATCTATGACGGCGAATGGGCCGAGGGGATGCTGCAGGGCGCCGGCCGGCTGACGCTGCCCGGCGGCGATCGCCGCGAGGGCGTTTTCGAGGCCGGGGTGCTGCAGGGTGTCGGGCGGCTCGAATCCGCCAATGGCGACGTATACGAGGGCGAGTTCGTCGATGACCTGCGCCACGGTCAAGGGCGGTTCATTTCGGCCGATGGGTTGATCTACAACGGCAGCTGGGTGGCCGACCGCATCGACGGCCAGGGCGTGCTGGCGCATCCCGACGGCACCCGATACCAGGGCGAGTTTCGCGACGGGTTGCCCGATGGTGAGGGGCACATCACCTATCCCGACGGATCGAGCTACGAGGGCGAATGGTCCGAGGGCCGCATGGAGGGCCAGGGCCGCGCCGAGTTCGTCGATGGAACGGTCTACGAGGGGTCGTTCCGCGCCGGCGAGCCGCATGGACAGGGGCAAATGACTTTCGCCGACGGGCGCGTCTACGAAGGCGGCTTCGCCGAGGGTGTGTTCGACGGCGAGGGCGTCCTCACCTATGCCGATGGCGGGCGGTTCGAGGGCGCGTTCGAGGCCGGGGAGAAGGCAGGCATCGGTCGGCTGGAACTGGAGGACGGCTCGGTCTACGAGGGCGAGTGGCGCGGCGGCCAGATCGAGGGGCAAGGAACGCTACGCTACGTGACCGGCGACGTCTACGAGGGCGGCTTTGTCGAGGGCCAGCGCGAGGGCGAGGGCGAGTTGCGCTATGCGACGGGAGAGGTCGCGCGAGGGATCTGGCGCGCGGGTGTGCTGGTCGAGCCGGCCGAGGACCCCGATGCGGAGGATGCCGAGGAAGAGGGCGGAGACACCGCCGATAATGCCGACGCGGACGATGCCGAGGCGGATTGAGGTCGCTGATGGCTGGCCCTGCGCATGGCTACATCGGGGCTCGTGCTCAAGCTTGAGCAATCGCTCAACATATTGATCTTACTATGAAAAGAATTTCTTGTTAACCTAAATGCAAGGAGTTGCGCGGCGCTTCGGGAAGCCGAGCCTGGCAAGGCAGCGACGCGGGACGGAGTGCGCGCGGATGATGCACGAGGCGCCCGGCAAAGCAGGCCGCGTAGAGGCTTGGGAGAACGATCAGCGCACCGCGGGCGAAGCAGCGAATTTGCCGATTCCCTTGCGCGTTCCTTGCGGATAGAACAGCTCCATGAGCGACGACACGCCCCCCATCGTCCCCGAAACCGACCCGACGCAGGCCCCCTTGGCCGAGCCGCTGCGCCGCGCGCTTGGCGAGCGGTATCTGCAATACGCGCTTTCGACGATCATGCACCGCGCGCTGCCGGATGCGCGCGACGGGTTGAAGCCGGTGCACCGGCGCATCCTCTATGCGATGCGCGAGCTGAAGCTTTCGTCCACCGGCGGGTTTCGCAAGTCGGCCAAGATCTCGGGCGACGTGATGGGCAACTACCATCCGCATGGCGATGCCGCGATCTATGACGCGATGGCGCGGTTGGCGCAGGATTTCGCCGTCCGCTATCCGCTGGTTGACGGGCAGGGCAATTTCGGCAATATCGACGGCGACAACCCCGCCGCCAGCCGCTACACGGAGTCCCGACTGACCGCCGCCGCCGAGGCGCTGCTGGAGGGTCTGGCCGAGAACGCCGTCGATTTCCGCCCCAATTACGACGGCACGCTGGAAGAGCCGGTGGTGCTGCCCGCGGCCTTTCCGAACCTGCTGGCCAATGGCGCCAGCGGCATTGCCGTCGGCATGGCGACGAACATCCCGCCGCACAACCTGCACGAACTGATCGATGCCTGCCAGGAACTGATCCGCGACCCGGAACTGGACGACGCGCGCCTTGTCGAGCTGATCCCGGGCCCCGACTTTCCCACCGGCGGCGTCGTGGTCGAGCCGCGCGAAAGCATCCTCGAGGCCTATCGCACCGGCCGCGGCGCGTTCCGGCTGCGCGCCGCCTGGGAGGTCGAGCAATTGCCGCGCGGATCGTGGCAGATCGTGGTGACCGAAATCCCGTACCAGGTCGCCAAGGGCAAGCTGATCGAGAAACTGGCCGAGGTCATCCAGACCCGCAAGGTGCCGATCCTCGCCGACGTGCGCGACGAATCCGCCGATGACGTGCGCATCGTGCTGGAGCCCCGGTCGCGCAATGTCGACCCCGAGGTGCTGATGAACATGCTCTATCGCAACTCGGATCTGGAAATCCGCTTCAGCCTCAACATGAACGTGCTGATCGACGGGCGCACGCCCAAGGTCTGCTCGCTCAAGGAGGTGCTGCGCGCCTTTCTCGACCACCGGCGCGAGGTGCTGGTGCGGCGGTCGCAGCACCGGATGGCGAAGATCGACCATAGGCTGGAGGTGCTGGAAGGCTTCATCATCGCCTATCTGAACCTCGACCGCGTGATCGACATCATCCGCTACGACGAGGCCCCGCGCGACGCGCTGATGCGCGAACGCTGGGGTGGGACCTTTCTGCGCGCCAATTCCGAGGCCGATTACGTCCCGCCCGCGCCGGGTGAGGGCGAACTGTCCGAGGTGCAGGCTGAGGCGATCCTGAACATGCGCCTGCGCAGCCTGCGCCGGCTGGAGGAGATCGAACTCAGGAAGGAGCGCGACGCGCTTCTGCTCGAACGCGCCGAACTCGACGACCTTCTGGGTTCTGAAAAGCTGCAATGGAAGCGGATCGGCAAGGAGCTGGCCGCGGTCCAGGCGCAGTTCGGCAAGGAAACCGAGCTTGGCCGTCGGCGCACCCGTTTCGCCGAGGCGGGCGTGGTCGAGGAAGTGCCGCTGGAAGCGATGATCGAGCGCGAGCCGGTGACAGTCGTCTGCTCGAGGATGGGCTGGATCCGGGCAATGCGCGGTCACGTCGCGCTGGACCAGGAGTTCAAGTTCAAGGACGGCGATGCCGGCGCCTTTGCCTTCCATGCCGAGACGACCGACCGGATCGTTATGTTCGGCTCGAACGGGCGGTTCTACACGCTCTCGGCGGCCAACCTGCCCGGCGGGCGGGGAATGGGCGAGCCGGTGCGGCTGATGGTCGATCTGCCAAACGAGGCGCAGATCGTGGACCTGTTCGCGCATCGGGCCGGCGAGAAGCTGATCGTCGCGTCCTCGGAAGGGGACGGGTTCGTGGTGCCGGCCGACGAGGTGATCGCCCAGACCCGCACCGGCCGCCAGGTGCTGAACCTGCGCGAGGGGGCACGGGCGGCGGTGTGCCGCCACGTTGCGGGCGACCATGTGGCTGTGGTGGGCGAGAACCGCAAGCTTCTGGTCTTCCCGCTGGACGAATTGCCCGAAATGTCGCGCGGCAAGGGCGTGCGGTTGCAGAAATACAAGGACGGGGGGCTGTCGGACCTGACCACGCTGGCGCTGGCGCAGGGGCTGAGCTGGAAGGATCCGGCGGGGCGCACCCGGACCGAGGCGGATCTGGCCGAGTGGCTGGGCAAGCGCGCCTCGGCCGGGCGGATGGCACCGCGTGGCTTTCCGCGCGACAACCGCTTCGCCTGAGCGTGGCTGACGCCCAGCCCGGCGGGCCGATGATGCGGGCCCGGGCCGCGTTGCAGGCGCTTGATTTTTCCGCCGCCCGTGGCTAGGACGCGCGCGATGTTGGCCGGGCCGGCCGGTGGGGCGGTCCCACCCGGCCGCAACAGTTGGGTGGGCAGGGTCCACCGCACGAAAGGACAGAGGAGCCGCTGATGGCGAAGGCAAAGTTTGAACGGACGAAACCGCATGTGAACATCGGCACGATCGGCCATGTTGACCATGGCAAGACGACGCTGACGGCGGCGATCACGAAGTATTTCGGCGATTTCCGGG
>SLKW01000042.1 GCA_007134405.1 Paracoccaceae bacterium | reverse complement strand
CTCGGTCCTGAAGACATCGAGCGTGGCATGGCCGACCTGACCGGCGGAGAGCGCGGCGAGGAGTGCGTCGTCGTCGATCAGCGGGCCGCGGCCGGGATTGATGATGACTGCGCCCTGCGGCAGCAGCGCGAGGTGGCGCGCGTCGAGCAGGTTCTCGGTCTGGGGCGTGGCGGGCAGAAGGGTGACGACGATCTGCGCGCGGCGCAGGACGGTTTCCAGCCCCTCGGCGCCGTGGTGGCAGTCGATCCCGTCGAGCGTCTTTGGGTTGCGGCTCCAGCCGAGGACGGGGAAGCCGAGGCCGGCGAGCGCCCGCGCGCAGGCCGCGCCCAGCGCGCCGAGGCCCAGCATGGCGACGGGGCGTTCGGAGGCGAGCGGCGGGGCGACCGGGTTCCAGCGACCGTTCTGCCCGGTGATGAAGGCGTCGAGCCCCAGGTGGTGGCGCAGCGCGTGGCCGGTGACGTATTCGACCATGCCCTGCGTCAGCCCCGGATCGACCATGCGGCAGAGCGGCTGGGTCAGCGTCGGGTTGCCGACGATGCGTTCGACCCCCGCCCAGAGGCTGAGGACGGCGCGGCATTTCGTGAAGGGCGTGAAATCGGCGGGCATGTCGCCGCTGGGCGCGTAGACGATGAAATCGACGCTTTCGGGCGCGGCCGAGGTGGTCAGATCGGCCGTGACCCCGGCCTCGTCGAGGGCGGTCCTGAGCGGCGTTTCCCAGTGGGGCCAGCGGGCGGCCCCGCCGGCAAAGAGGATCGTTGTGGTCATCCGCGCTCCCTCGGGCGGTGGATACAGGCGCTTTGCACGAGGCCAAAGCCGATGAGGATCATCACCATCGCCGAGCCGCCGAACGAGACCAGCGGCAGCGGCACGCCGACGACCGGCGCAAGCCCCATCACCATCGCCATGTTGACGGCAAAGTACAGGAAGAAGTTGCCGGCGACGCCGAGGATCAGCAGCGAGGCGAAGCGCGAGCGGCTTTGCAGCGCGGCGACGACGCAGACGATCAGGATGGCGATGTAGAGGACCAGAAGCGAGACGCCGCCGACGAAGCCGAATTCCTCGGCCAGAGTGGTGAAGATGAAGTCGGTGTGCTTTTCGGGCAGGAAATTGAGCCGCGATTGCGTGCCCTGCATGAAGCCGCGCCCCGACCAGCCGCCCGAGCCGAGCGCGATCATCGCCTGGTTGATGTGGTAGCCCGCCCCCAGCGGGTCGAGCGTGGGGTCGAGGAAGCTGTCGATGCGGCGGTACTGGTAGTCCTTGAGGATCTGCCATTCGGTGCCGCGCGAGGCCAGCACCGCCGCGACGACGCCGCCGCCCGCGGCCATCAGGAAGCCGAAATACCACAGGCTGACGCCGGCGAAGAACATCACCAGCCCGCCGCCGCCGACGATCAGGAGCGCGGTGCCGAGGTCGGGCTGGCGCAGGACCAGCGCGGCGGGAACGAGGATCATCGCCACCGCGATGAAGACCCAGAACGGGTGCGAGGTGCGGCGGATGTCGAGCCAGTCGTAGAAGGCGGCCATCGCCAGGATCACGGTGATCTTGGCCATTTCCGAGGGCTGCAGCCGGATCGGGCCCAGCTCCAGCCAGCGCTTGGCGCCCATGCCGACGGTGCCGAAGAACTCCACCCCCAGCAGCAGCAGGACCGAGATGGCATAGGCGAGCCCCGCCATCGACCGCCAGAACCAGAGCGGCACGAAGGCGATGGCGAACATCAGGATGAGCCCGAGGATGAAGCGGCGCATCTGCGGCTCGGCCCAGGGTTGCAGGTTGCCGCCGGCGACCGAGTAGAGCATGAGGAAGCCCACCGCCGCGACCGCCACCAGCAGGATCACCAGCGGCCAGTTGACGAAGAGCACCTTGCGCAGCCCGGTGGGCACGATCTTGATGTTGTATTCGAGATAGCTCATGCGCGGCTGCGCTCGCGGCTGGGGCCGGTCTTGGGGCCGATCTTCTCGGCGATTTCCTCGAGCATCGCCTCGATGCGGTTGCGCTGCGGCTGCGGATAGGCCTCGAGCGGGGGCAGGCCGCCGGCCTGCGCGGCGAGGATCACGTCGCGCCCGATGGGGGCCGCCGCCGAGGAGCCGCCGCCGCCGTGCTCGACCACGACGCTGACGGCGTAGCGGGGGTTGGTTTCGGGGGCGTAGCAGACGAAAAGCGCGTGGTTGCGCCGGTTCCAGGGCAGCTGGTCCTGGCGGCGGACGCCGGCGGCGCGCTCGGCCGCGGTGATCGAGAAGACCTGGCTGGTGCCGGTCTTGCCGGCCATGCGCATGTCGGCCTCGACGATGCGCGAGGAATAGGCGGTGCCGCGCTGGTGGTTGGAACATTCCCACATGCCGCGCCGGATCAGGTTGAGCGTGTTGCCGGGCAGGTTGAGCGGCGGCGCCTCGGGGACCGGGACCTCGACCCCGTCGATGGAATGCACGAGGCGCGGCACGATCTCGCGGTTCGCGGCCAGGCGCGCGGTCATCACCGCCAGCTGCAAGGGCGTCGAGAGCACGAAGCCCTGGCCGATCGAGGCGTTGACCGTGTCGCCCACCAGCCATTCGGCGCCGCGGCGCGCGCGCTTCCAGTCGCGCGACGGGTTGAGCCCCGCCGAGACCGCCGAGATCGGCAGGTCGAAGCGGATGCCCATGCCCAGCCGTTCGGCCATCGCGTACATCCGGTCGATGCCGACGCGCTGGGCGAGTTCGTAGAAATAGACGTCGCAGGATTCCGACAGCGCCGCGACCAGGTTCATCCGCCCGTGTCCGCCGCGCCGCCAGCAGTGAAAGCGCCGCCCCGCGACATCCATATGCCCGGGACACCAGACGCGTTCGTCGGGCGAGGCGAGGCCGGCCTCGAAGGCGGCGAGCGCGGTGACCATCTTGTAGGTCGATCCCGGCGGGTAGGCGCCCTGCACGACCTTGTTGGACATCGGGCGGAATTCGTTTTCGCGCAGCTTGTTGAACTCGGGGACCGAGATGCCGCGCACGAAGAGGTTGGGATCGAAGGAGGGCGCCGAAACGAGCGTGAGGACATTGCCCGAGGGGATCTCCATCACCGCGACGGCTGCGCTCTTTTCGGCTTCGAGACGGGCCAGAGTGAAGGCCTGCAGGTCGCGATCCAGCGTCAGCTGGACGTTCTGCCCGGCATCGCCCTCCTGCCGGTCGAGCTCGCGCATCTCGCGGCCCAGAGCGTTGACCTCGACCCGGCGGTGACCGGCCGAGCCGCGCAGATGTGCCTCGAGCTCGCGTTCGACGCCGATCTTGCCGATCTGGAAGCGCGGGATCATCAGGACCGGCTCGGGGCTTTCCAGCGCGGCGAGATCGGATTCCGAGACCGGGCCGACATAACCCACCGAATGCGCGAATTCGGGGCCGAACGGATAGTGGCGGGTGAGGCCGACCTCGGGGGTGACGCCGGGCAGGGCCGGGGCGTTGGCGGCGACGCGCGTCACCTCCTCCCAGCTCAGCCGGTCGGCGATGGTCACCGGCACGAAGGGACGGTGGCGCATGATGTCGCGGATCGCGCGCTCGATCTCTTCCTCGCTCAGCGGGATGAGCTGGGCGAGCTTTTCCAGCGTCGCGCGCGGATCGCCGGCTTCCTCGCGCACGAGGACCACGCGATAGTTCTGCGCGTTGCCGGCCAGCACGACGCCGTGGCGGTCCTGGATGAGGCCGCGGTTGGGCGGCAGAAGGCGGATGTTGATCCGGTTTTCCTCGGCCAGCAGGCGGAACTGGTCGGATTCGGCCACCTGCAGCTGGCGCATGCGCAGGACCAGGGCACCTGCCACCGCAAGTTGCGCGCCGCCCAGGAGCGCCGCGCGCCGGGAGATCTTGCGGACGCTTTCCTCGGTATCCTTCTGCGGCCGTTTCACAGCTTGCGCCCCAATGCATCGACTTCGCCGGTTGCCGGCTTGCGGACCCTGAGCACGAAATGCAGCACCAGGACCACGACCGGATATGACGCCACTGTGAAGCCAAGCCGGAGCAGGCTCAAGTCCAGCGGGTCTTGCGGCACCATCACGATTGCGAGCACCAGCCGGTAGCCCAGGGTCATCGCCGTGAGCACGCCCGCGACCATCGCCCATTCGAGCAGGAAGGTGACCTCGCGCACGACCGCATTGCGGCTGCGCAGAAATTCGCTGCCCGCCAGGACCATCAGCGCCCAGAGGCCCGGCGGGCGCAGAAGCAGCAGGTCCTCGATCAGGAAGACCAGCGCGATGGCCATCGCCGGCAGATGCGCCGGCCGCCGCAGCACCCAGGCCATGGTCAGGACCAGAAGCAGGTCGGGGCCGGGAAAGCCGCCGGGGCTCAGGTCGATGGGGAGGATCCGCAGGAAGAAGCTGGCCAGGACCACCGCCAGCCACAAGCCCAGATGGCCGAGAACGTCGAGCCGCGCCACCTCAGTCATCGGCGGCGGGGGCGGGGTCTT
>SLKW01000239.1 GCA_007134405.1 Paracoccaceae bacterium | reverse complement strand
GACCGGCCCAAGCGCGCTTCGGGCGGAGGGCGGGACAGCGCTCCGACCCATCGAGGCTACCAGTGCGGCGGGCGCTGGTCGGCGAGCAGGACGGAGCTGCCTGCGTCTGCTTCCCGCTCGGCCTCGCGCTCGAGAAGCAGGGCGATCCGGCGTTCCAGTCGGTCGATCCGGTCGGCCTGCGCCCGCAGCATTTCGGACATGTCGTCGATCGCCCGCGACAGATGGGCCATCTGCTCCTCGATCCGGTCCTGGCGGTCGCTGTGGGCATCAGTCATGGCGGGCCTCCTGTTTGCGCGGGATAGTCGGCCCGGCCGCGCGTGCCGTCAACGCCCCGCCGCTTGCCCCCCTTTTCCCCTTCGGCTAGACCACGCGCCGGTAAGCCAACCGCGGAACATCCGATGAGCAAGACCAAAGCCCCCCGCCGCCCGAGGGCAGAAACCCCCAAGGGCTTTCGCGACTATTTCGGCGGCGACGTCGTCGAGCGCAAGGCGATGCTGGACCGCATTGCCGAGGTCTATCATCGCTACGGCTTCGATCCGCTGGAAACCTCGGCGGTGGAAACGGTCGAGGCCCTGGGCAAGTACCTGCCCGATGTCGACCGGCCGAACGCGGGGGTCTTCGCCTGGCAGGAAGAAAACGACTGGCTGGCCCTGCGCTACGACCTGACCGCGCCTCTGGCCCGTGTGGCTGCCCAGCACCGCAACGATCTGCCCAGCCCCTACCGCCGCTACGCGATGGGGCCGGTCTGGCGCAACGAGAAGCCGGGGCCGGGGCGGTTCCGGCAGTTCTACCAATGCGACGCGGATACGGTGGGCTCGGCCTCGATGGCCGCGGATGCCGAAATCTGCGCCATGCTGGCCGATGCGCTGGAGGCGGTGGGGATCGCGCGCGGCGACTACGTGGTGCGGATCAACAACCGGAAGGTGCTCAATGGCGTGATGGAGGTGGCGGGCATCCTCGATCCGTCGGACCCGGAGAAATTTGCCCACGAACGCGGCATCGTGCTGCGTGCCATCGACAAGCTCGACCGGCTGGGCGAGGCCGGCGTGCGCGCGCTTCTGGGCGCGGGACGCAAGGACGAGAGCGGGGATTTCACCAAGGGCGCCGGGCTTTCGAACGAACAGGCGGATGTGATCCTGGCCTTCACCGGGGCCCGGCGGGCAACCGGCAGCGAGACGACCGCCGCATTGCGCGCCCTTGTCTCAGCCTCGACGATCGGGGGGGAGGGGGTTGACGAACTTGAGGCGATCGCCGCGCTTCTCGACACCCAGGGCTATGGGCCTGACCGCATCGTCATCGACCCCTCGGTCGTCCGCGGCCTCGGCTATTACACCGGCCCGGTCTACGAGGCGGAGCTGACCTTCGAGATCACCGACGAGAAGGGGCGGCCGCGGCAGTTCGGCTCGGTCGCGGGCGGCGGGCGCTACGACGATCTGGTCAAGCGGTTCACCGGGCAGGCGGTGCCGGCGACGGGCGTGTCCATCGGCGTCGACCGTTTGCTGGCGGCGCTGGCGGCGAAGGGGCTGACCGGGGCCGAGGCGCAGGGTCCGGCCGTCGTGACCGTCATGGACCGCGACCGGATCGGCGATTACCTGGCAATGGCGGCGGAGCTGCGCGCGGCGGGCATCCGGGCCGAGGTCTATCTGGGCAACCCCAAGAACTTCGGCAACCAGCTCAAATACGCCGACAGGCGGGGCGCGCCGGTGGCGATCATCCAGGGCACGGACGAGGCGGCGCGCGGCGTGGTGCAGGTCAAGGACCTGATACTTGGCGCGAAGATCGCCGCGGAAGCCTCTCTGGAAGAATGGAAATCCCAGCCCGCGCAGCAAGAGGTGCCGCGCCCCGACCTGGTCGCCGCCGTCCGCCGTATCCTGGACCGGACGTGAGCCCGCTCGAACCCGGTCCGGTCGGCGCGCGCGCCGAGGGGCAGCGCTTGCTGGCGGCTTTCGTGGAGGCTGGCGCGCTGCCGGTGGAGGCTGCGATCCTGCAGCCGGCCGAGGTGCTGCTGGATCTCTATGGCGAGGATATCCGGGCGCGCGCCTATGTCACACAGGACCCGCTCAGGGGTGAGATGATGCTGCGGCCGGATTTCACCGTGCCGGTGGTGCAGGCCCATATGCAGGACGGGGCCGAGCCGGCGCGCTATGCCTATCTGGGCGAAGTCTTCCGCAAGCAGGAAAGCCGGGCGGCGGCGCGCGCGGCGGAATACCTGCAGGTGGGGTTCGAGCTTTTCGACCGCGACCGCCCGGCCGAGGCCGATGCCGAGGTGTTCGCGCTTTTCGCCCGGCTGCTGGCGCCGCTGGGCCTGCGCGCGGCGACGGGCGATATTGGCATCCTGCGCGCGGCCGTCCAGGGCCTGCCGACGAGCGCGGCACGCAAGGCCGCCTTGATGCGGCACCTGTGGCGGCCGCACCGGTTCCGCGCCCTGCTGGAGCGTTATGCCGGGCGCATGCCGGTTCCGCCCAAACGCGCGGCCCTGCTGGAGGCGCTGGCCCGCGGCGAGGAACCCCTGCGCGAGGCACCCCATATCGGCTTGCGCAGCCCCGACGAGATCGCGGCGCGGCTCAAGCTGCTGGCCGCGGATGCGGCGACGCCGCCGATCGAGGGCGGGCTGGTCGATGACTTGGAGGCGCTGGTGGGGATCGCTGCGAAGGCGCCTGCGGCCCTGGCCGAGTTGCGGGAACATGCGCGGGTCCTGCCCTGGATCACCGGGTCCGTCGAGGGGTTCGCTCGGCGGCTCGATGCGCTGGCGGCGCGGGGGATCGAGGTGGCGACGCTCGATTTCGAGGCGAGCTACGGGCGCACGACGCTGGAATACTACGACGGGTTCGTCTTCGGCTTCTATGCCGAGGCGCGGCCCGATCTGCCCCCCGTTGCCACCGGCGGGCGTTACGATGCTTTGACAGCGGTGCTCGGGCAGGGGCGGTCGATCCCGGCGGTCGGGGGCGTGATCCGCCCGGCGCTGGTTGCGGCGCTGGGGGGGGCGGGCTGATGCGGCTGAAGATCGGCGTGCCGTCCAAGGGCCGGCTGATGGAGCAGAGCTTCGACTGGTTCGCGGCGCGCGGGGTGCCGATGCGGCGGACGGGCGATGCGCGCGAGTATTCCGGCGCGATCGAGGGCGTCGAGGGCGCCGACCTGGTGCTGCTGTCGGCCGGCGAGGTGCCGCGTGAACTCGCGGCGGGGCGGCTGCACCTTGGCGTGACGGGAACCGATCTGGTGCGCGAGACGCTGGCCGACTGGTCCGCGCAGGTGGTGGAGCTGGCGCCGATGGGCTTTGGCCATGCCGACCTGGTGGTGGCGGTGCCGGCAGCCTGGGTGGATGTCGACACGCTGGACGATCTGGATGCGGTCGCGGCGGCGTTCCGGGCGGCGCATGGGTTCCGGCTGCGGATCGCGACGAAATACCACCGGCTGGTGCGCGAGTACCTGCGCCGGCACGGGGTGGCGGATTATCAGCTCGTGGACAGCCAGGGCGCGACGGAGGGGACGATCCGCAACCTGACGGCCGAGGCGGTGGCCGACATCACCTCGACCGGCGCGACGCTCAGGGCGAACCATCTGAAGGTCCTGTCGGCGCCGCCGGCCCTGCAGTCGCAGGCGACGCTGTTCGCCGCCCGCACAGCGGACTGGAGCGGTTGCCATCCCGTGCTGGAGCGACTGCTGGCACGGCTGGGCCTGCCGGGCGATCCGGCGCTGTAGGGGATCAGCGCCGGAGGTGCTCAAGGTTGAGCATCCTCGCAACGCATTGTATTCTCTGTTGTATTTTGAGAGATTAACCGCACCGAAAGGTTTGGCGGTCCCCGCCAGAGCGGGGCGCCGGTGGCGACGAGTCGCCCACGCGCACGTGTTCTGGGCGGGCGGCGTGCTGGCGTCAGAGGCTGCGGGCGGCCTCCAGCACCTCCTCGACATGGCCGGGCACCTTGACCTTGCGCCAGACGCGGGCGACCTTGCCCGCGCCATCGATCAGCACCGTGGTGCGGTCGATGCCCATGTATTTCTTGCCGTACATGCTTTTCTCGACCCAGGTGCCGTAGCGTTCGCAGATATCGCCGTCCTGGTCCGAAACCAGCGCCACGCCCAGATTGTGCTTCGCGACGAACTTGTCGTGGCTTGCCACGCTGTCCTTCGAGACGCCGATCACTACCGCGCCCGCGGCCTCGAATTCGGCGGCGTGCTCGGTGAAGCCAATCGCCTCTTTCGTGCAGCCCGAGGTGTCGTCCCTGGGGTAGAAATAGAGCACCACCTTCTTCGGCTGCAGTTCGGACAGCGTGAGCGTACCGCCGCCATCGCGCGGGGCGGTGAAATCGGGCGCTGCGGTTCCGGGTTCCATGAAGACCTCCAATTGACGTTTTCGCCTGTTTTAGTCACCGCGCGGCCGGGATAAAGGGGCGGCGACAGAGATTCGGGCGGCGCGCGTGAAACTGAGCGATTTCGATTTCGATCTGCCGGAAGAGCTGATCGCGACGCGACCGGTGCGGCCGCGACCGGCCGCGCGGCTGCTGCATGCCGAAGCCGGGCAGATCCACGACCGGCACGTGCGCGACCTGCCCGAGATCCTGCGCCCGGGCGACCGGCTTGTGCTGAACAACACAAGGGTGATCCCCGCCCGCCTGACCGGCGAGCGCCTGCGCGAAAGCCGCGACGGCAGCGGGCGGGCGCGGGTCGAACTGACCCTCCTGGCGCCCGTGCCGGAGGGCGGCTGGCGGGTGCTCGCCAAGCCGCTGCGCAAGCTTGCGTCGGGCGACCGGCTGGTTTTCGGCCCGGATCTTTCGGCCCGCGTGATCGCGCGCGAGGCCGAGGCGGCGACCGTCGCCTTCGACCAGACCGGCCCCGAATTCGACGCGGCGCTGGAGCGCGCAGGCCAGATGCCGCTGCCGCCCTACATCGCGGCGCGCCGCGCGGCCGATGCGCGCGACCGCGACGACTACCAGACCGTCTTCGCCCGGTATGCGGGCGCCGTCGCCGCCCCCACGGCAAGCCTGCATTTCGACGCCGACCTGCTGGCGGCGCTGCGCGCGCGGGGCGTCGAGATGACCGAGGTGACGCTGCACGTGGGCGCCGGAACCTTCCTGCCGGTCAAGGTCGAGGATGTGGCGACGCACCGGATGCATGCCGAATGGGGCGCGGTGAGCGCTGCCGCGGCGGCCGAGATCAACGCCACCCGCGCCGCCGGCGGCCGCATCATTCCGGTGGGCACGACCGCCCTGCGGCTGATCGAAAGCGCGGCCGGAGACGACGGCGTAAGTCCATGGCAAGGCGAGACCGACATCTTCATCTATCCCGGCTTCCGCTTCCGCGTGACCGACGCGCTGATGACCAATTTCCACTTGCCTCGATCGACGCTGATGATGCTGGTCGCCGCGCTGATGGGCATGGACGAGATCCGGCGCATCTATGCCCATGCCGTTGCCGCGCGCTACCGCTTCTTTTCCTATGGCGACGCATCGCTTCTGGTGCCCGACGGCCCTTCGTGATCGGGCCGTCGTGATTTCGCCAATAAGGCGGCGGGCCGCCGCTTTGCCCCCTTTCGGCGCAAGACAGGCATGCTAGCGTCCGCCAAGTTCAGAACCGCCACCCCAATCCGGATCGAGTCGCCGATGTTGAAGGTCTTTGCCGCCAGTTGGGCCCTGCTTCTGGGCATGATGCTACTGATGCTGGGCAACGGGATCCAGGGCACGCTGCTGGGTATCCGGGGCTCGATCGAGGGCTTCGCCACCTGGCAGATGTCGGTCGTCATGTCGGCCTATTTCGCGGGCTTCCTGATCGGCTCGCAGCTGGCGCCGCGCATGATCCAGCGGGTCGGGCATGTGCGGGTCTTCGCCGCGCTGGGTTCGATGATCTCGGCGGTGCTGGTGCTGTACGCGGCCGCGCCCGACTGGATCGTCTGGACCGTCCTGCGCGTCGTGATCGGCTTCTGTTTTGCCGGCGTCTACGTCACCGCCGAAAGCTGGCTCAACAACGCCGCCACGAACGAGACGCGCGGGCAGACGCTCTCGCTTTACATGATCGTGCAGATGGTCGGCATCATCTCGGCCCAGGGGTTGCTGAACCTTGCCGATCCGGGCGGCTACGAATTGTTCGTCATCTCTTCGGTCCTGGTGTCGCTGGCCTTCACGCCGATCCTGTTGAGCGTCAGCCCGGCGCCGGGTTTCGCAAGCGCGAAGTCGATGGAACTTATCAAATTGTTCCGGAGTTCCCCCTTGGGATGCGTGGGGATTTTCCTGATGGGAGGGATCTATTCGGCACTCTTTGGAATGGCCGCGGTCTGGGGCACGCTGGTCGGGTTGAGCGTGCTCGAGATTTCGATCTTCGTTGCGGCGATCTATCTGGGCGGGCTGCTGTTCCAGTATCCGATCGGCATGATGTCCGACCGGATGGACCGGCGGCAGCTGATCATCGCGGTCGCGGGCCTGTGCATGCTGTCGGCGCTTCTGGGGTCGCTGATGCAGTCCTTCGCCATCCTGCTGGGCGTGGCGTTCCTGATCGGGGGGCTCGCCAATCCGCTCTATTCGCTCCTGCTGGCGCATACCAACGACTTCCTGCACGCCGAGGACATGGCGGGCGCGTCGGGCGGGCTCTTGTTCATGAACGGGGTGGGCGCCGTGGCCGGGCCGCTGGTGCTCGGCTCGATGATGGGGCTGCTCGGCCCGCCGGGCTTTTTCGTGTTCATCGCGATCCTGTCTGCGCTGCTGGGCGGCTATGGCCTGTGGCGCATGACGCGGCGGGCCGCCCCCGAGCTGAGCGAACAGGGCAGCTATACGCCCTTGACCCCAAGCGCATCGGCGGCGACACTCGATGCGGCATTCGAAGCGGCGCAACCCGACGAACCTGAGGGGGGAGCACATGCCACAGCGCGCTGAAGAGGTCGTGGCGTTCTGGGAAGAGATCGGACCCGAGGGATGGTACAGGTCCGATGACGACCTGGACGCCCGGATCCGCGAAAGGTTCTCGGGCGTTTGGGAGGAGGCCGCCGCCGGCGGACTGGTGGACTGGCGCTGCAATCCGACCGGGGCGCTGGCCTATCTGATCGTCACCGACCAGTTCCCGCGGAACATGTTCCGCGACGATCCGCGCGCCTTCGCCACCGACCAGATGGCGCGGGATGCCGCGATGATCGCCGTGCAGCGGGATTTCGACCTGCGCACCGACGAGCCGATCCGCCAGTTCTTCTACCTGCCCTTCATGCATGCCGAGGACCCGTTCGACCAGGACCGCTGCGTGCGCCTGTTCGTGGCCCGGATGCCGCGCACCGGGGCCGAGAACCTGCGCCACGCCCGCGCCCATCGCGACGTCATCCGCCGCTTCGGCCGCTTTCCCCATCGCAACCGAACCCTCGATCGCCGCAGTACCGAAGACGAGGAACGTTTCCTGCAAGCGGGCGGCTACGGGGCGGTGGTCGAAGCTATTGCATGACGCCGGTGCCGTGGCGCTGATTTTGTGCCGGTGCCGCCGAGTTCCCGCCGTTGCCCGCTGTGCAAATCCGGTCTAGCATCCGGCGATCTGTTCAGGGGGGGCTCATGGCGCAGCAGGGATATGATGTCATCGTGATCGGGGCGGGGCCCGGCGGCTATGTGGCGGCGATCCGCGCCGCGCAGCTTGGCAAGAAGGTCGTCATCGTCGAGCGCGAGCATCTGGGCGGCATCTGCCTCAACTGGGGGTGCATCCCGACCAAGGCCATGCTGCGCTCGGCCGAGGTCTTCCACCTGATGCACCGGGCCAAGGAATTCGGGCTGAAGGCCGACAATGTCGGCTACGATCTGGATGCCGTCGTCAAGCGCTCGCGCAAGGTGGCGGGGCAGCTTTCGGGCGGCATCGGCCATCTGATGAAGAAGAACAAGATCACGGTCGTGATGGGCGAGGCGAAGCTTGCGGGCAAGGGCAAGGTCACGGTCAAGACCGCCAAGGGCAGCGAAGAGCTGAGCGCGTCGAACATCGTGCTGGCGCCCGGCGCGCGGGCGCGGGAATTGCCGGGGCTCGAGGCCGACGGCGACCTGGTCTGGACCTACAGGCACGCGCTGGAGCCCAAGCGCATGCCGAAAAAGCTGCTGGTCATCGGATCCGGGGCCATCGGAATGGAATTTGCGAGTTTCTTCAACACGCTGGGCTCCGATGTGACGGTGGTCGAGGTGATGGACCGCATCTTGCCGGTGGAAGACGCCGAGATCAGCGCCTTTGCCCAGAAGCAATTCGAGAAGCAGGGCATGAAGATCATGGCCAAGGCGATGGTCAAGAAGCTCGACCGCGCCAAGGGCAAGGTCACTGCGCATATCGAGCGCGGCGACAAGACCGAGACGCAGGATTTCGACACCGTCATCTCGGCGGTGGGCATCACGGCCAATACCGAAGGGCTGGGCCTCGAAGATCTTGGCGTGAAGATGGAC
Source organism: Paracoccaceae bacterium (assembly GCA_007134405.1). Classification (GTDB taxonomy): domain Bacteria; phylum Pseudomonadota; class Alphaproteobacteria; order Rhodobacterales; family Rhodobacteraceae; genus Pararhodobacter. The sequence continues at coordinate 7,606 of SLKW01000239.1, read as the reverse complement.
CGGTCCTTCGTGGTGACGGATGAGTATTGCCGCACCGGGGTCGAGGGCCTCTTCGTGATCGGCGACGCGACCAACGGGCCATGGCTTGCGCACAAGGCCAGCCACGAGGGCGTGATGGTGGCGGAACTGATCGCGGGCGGGCATCCGCACGCGATGGACCCGGCCTCCATCGCCGGCTGCACCTATTGTCATCCGCAGGTGGCTTCGGTCGGGCTGACCGAGGCCAAGGCGAAGGAGGCGGGCTACCAGGTCAAGGTGGGCCGTTTCCCGTTCATCGGCAACGGCAAGGCGATCGCGCTGGGCGAGTCGGAAGGGATGATCAAGACCATCTTCGACGCCAAGACCGGCGAGCTGCTGGGCGCGCATATGGTGGGTGCGGAAGTGACCGAACTGATCCAGGGATATGTTGTCGGCCGGACATTGGAGACGACCGAGCAAGAACTGATGAACACGGTCTTCCCGCATCCGACGCTGAGCGAGATGATGCACGAATCGGTCCTCGACGCCTACGGCCGCGCGCTGCATTTCTGACCGGCCGTGTCTGCGGGCGCGCCGACGGGCGAATTGCCAGCGCTTCGCCGCGCCCTGCCGGAACCGCCAGTGCCTCCTGCGCGCTCCGCTTCCCGTGCGCCCCCGGCCGGTATCCCCCAGCCGGTGTCTCCCGGCCGCCCTGTGCGGCGGGCGCCGCGTCGCCGGCCGTTCAGGCCGCCGCCCGCGCAGCGCAAACCGGGGCCGCGTCCCAGCGCGGCGCGTGACCTCGCGGCCGGGCCGCGAAGCTTGCCGAATTCCTGCCGCACCGCGCGCCACGTCATGACGTGATACCGACGTGATACCGACGCGATACCGACGTGACGGCAGACGCCATTTGCCCAGAAGCATCCCAGCGTGTTTGCGCGAATCCTCCGCGCCGCCACGTTATCCACGGCGGATTCGCGCGTGTTTTTGTTTCGTTCCCGCTTTTCGGTTGGAGACTCACCCGCCTGCCCCTATCTAGGGCGAAGGTGCGAACGGCGCCGGGGGCGGAGCAATGGTCGAGCAGAAGTTCATCGAAATTCGCGGCGCGCGCGAGCATAATCTCAAGGGAATCGACGTCGACATCCCGCGCGACCAGCTGGTGGTGATCACCGGTCTGAGTGGCTCGGGCAAGTCGTCGCTGGCCTTCGACACGATCTATGCCGAGGGGCAGCGCCGCTACGTCGAGTCGCTGTCGGCCTATGCCCGGCAGTTCCTGAACATGATGCAGAAGCCCGATGTCGAGCATATCTCGGGCCTTAGCCCGGCAATTTCCATCGAGCAGAAGACGACCTCGAAGAATCCGCGCTCGACCGTCGGCACGGTGACCGAGATCCACGACTACCTGCGGCTTCTCTTCGCCCGCGCCGGCACGCCCTATTCGCCGGCGACAGGCATGCCGATCGAGGCGATGCAGGTCCAGGACATGGTCGACCGCGTGATGACGATGGCGGAGGGCACGCGCGCCTATCTGCTGGCTCCGATCGTGCGGGACCGCAAGGGCGAGTACCGCAAGGAATTCCTGGAACTGCGCAAGCAGGGGTTCCAGCGGGTGAAGGTGGACGGGACCTTTCACGAACTCGACAGCCCGCCGGAACTGGACAAGAAGTTCCGCCACGATATCGACGTGGTCGTCGACCGGATCGTGGTACGGGAAGGCATGGAGACGCGGCTTGCCGACAGCTTCCGCACGGCGCTCGACCTGGCATCCGGCATCGCGGTGCTGGAACTGGCCGACGACACCGCCGAGCGGATCACCTTTTCCGAGAATTTCGCCTGCCCGGTTTCGGGCTTCACCATCCCCGAGATCGAGCCGCGGCTCTTTTCGTTCAACGCGCCCTACGGAGCCTGCCCGGATTGCGACGGACTGGGGATGGAGCTGTTCTTCGACGAGCGGCTGGTCGTGCCGGATCAGATGCTGCGGCTGGAGGATGGCGCGATTGCCCCCTGGCGCAAGGGCAAGTCGCCCTATTTCCTGCAGACGATCGAGGCGCTGGCAAAGCATTACGAATTCAACGCCCGCACCCCGTGGCGCGACCTGCCAGAGGCCGTCAAGCAGGTGCTGCTACGCGGCTCGGGCGGCGAGGAGATCCCGTTTCGCTACGATGACGGCGGGCGCGTCTACAACGTCACCCGCGCTTTCGAGGGGGTCATCCCCAATATGGAAAGGCGCTACCGCGAGACCGACAGCGCCTGGGTGCGCGAGGAGTTCGAGCGGTACCAGAACAACCGCCCCTGCTCGACCTGCGGCGGCGCGCGGCTCAAGCCCGAGGCGCTGGCGGTCAAGATCGGTGGGCTGCACATCGCGCAGGTGAGCGAGATGTCGATCAAGGAGGCCTATGCCTGGATTGGCGAGGCACCCGAGCATCTGTCGAAACAGAAGAACCAGATCGCCGTGGCGATCCTGAAGGAAATTCGAGAACGTCTTGGTTTTCTTGTCAATGTCGGGCTCGACTACCTGACGCTAAGCCGCGCGGCGGGCACGCTGTCGGGCGGTGAGAGCCAGCGCATCCGGCTGGCAAGCCAGATCGGCAGCGGCCTGACCGGGGTGCTTTACGTGCTGGATGAGCCGTCGATCGGGCTGCATCAGCGCGACAACGACCGCTTGCTCACGACGCTGCGCAACCTGCGTGACCAGGGCAACTCCGTGCTGGTGGTCGAGCATGACGAGGAGGCGATCCGCACCGCCGATTGGGTGCTGGACATCGGCCCCGGCGCAGGCGTGCATGGGGGCCGCGTCATCGCGCAGGGGACACCCGATGCCATCGCCGCCGATCCGGCCAGCCTGACCGGGCAGTATCTTTCGGGCGCGCGCGCGATTGCCTTGCCGGCCGAGCGGCGGGTGGGCAACGGAAAGGTGTTGCGGGTGGTGAATGCCACGGGGAACAACCTGCGCGGGGTGACGGTCGATTTCCCGCTGGGGAAGTACGTCTGCGTGACGGGCGTTTCGGGTGGAGGGAAGTCGACGCTGACCATCGAGACGCTGTTCAAGACGGCGTCGATGCGGCTCAACGGCGCGCGGCAGACGCCGGCGCCCTGCGAGACGGTGCAGGGGTTGCAGCATCTCGACAAGGTGATCGACATCGACCAGCGCCCGATCGGCCGCACGCCGCGCTCGAACCCGGCAACCTATACCGGCGCGTTCGGGCCGATCCGCGACTGGTTCGCGGGCTTGCCCGAGGCGAAGGCGCGGGGCTACAAGCCCGGCCGCTTCAGTTTCAACGTCAAGGGCGGGCGCTGCGAGGCGTGTCAGGGCGACGGGGTGCTGAAGATCGAGATGAACTTCCTGCCCGATGTCTACGTCACCTGCGAGACCTGCAAGGGCGCGCGTTACAACCGAGAGACGCTGGAAGTTCTTTACAAAGGCAAGAGCATAGCGGACGTTCTTGACATGACGGTCGAGGAGGCGCAGGACTTCTTCCAGGCCGTGCCGTCGATCCGCGAAAAGATGGATGCGCTGATGCGCGTGGGGCTGGGCTACATCAAGGTGGGCCAACAGGCGACGACGCTGTCGGGCGGCGAGGCGCAGCGGGTGAAGCTGTCGAAGGAGCTGAGCCGCCGTTCTACCGGGCGGACGCTCTACATTCTGGACGAGCCGACGACGGGTCTGCATTTCGAGGACGTCAAGAAGCTTCTGGACGTGCTGCACGAGCTGGTGGAGCAGGGCAACACGGTGGTGGTGATCGAGCACAATCTCGACGTCATCAAGACCGCCGACTGGATCATCGATATCGGCCCCGAGGGCGGCGATGGCGGCGGCGCGATCGTCGCCGAGGGCACGCCCGAGGAGGTTGCCGGGGTCGCGGCGAGTCATACGGGACGGTACCTCGCGCCGCTGTTGCGGCGGGCGCGGGCGGCGGCGGAGTAGCGCCGTCAGGCCTGCCAGAAAGCGTATGGCAAGCGTATGGCAAGCGTATGGCAGGTTCGCACGGTGCGGTGACCAAGGTTTCGCCCCCGGTCGGCGCGGCGGCCGATCAACGCCGGCGCGCGATCCGGGCGGTGGCCTTGTCGGGGTCGGGCACGACGAGGCCTGCCGAGATGACCAGCTTCGCGGCGTCCTCGACGCTCATGTCGAGCGGGATGGTGTCGGTCTCGGGCACGAAGAGCAGGAAGCCCGAGGTCGGGTTCGGCGTCGTCGGCAAGAAGACTGCGATGTGCTTTTCCTGCGCGCCGATCCGGGCGGCGACCTCGCCCCGCGTCTCGGTCGAGACGAAGGCGATGGCCCAGACGCCGCGACGTGGGTACTCGACGAGGCAGGCGCGATTGAAGCTGGTGCTGGTCTGCGCGAAGACCGTCTCGGCGATCTGCTTGAGCCCCTGATAGACCGACCGCACCACGGGCATGCGCGACACGATCCGCTCGCTCCATTCGATCAGGTGGCGGCCGATGTAGCCCTTGGCAAGCCAGCCCACCGCCAGCGTCAGCAACAGGAAGATCAACACCCCCATGCCGGGGAAGGTGAGGCCGGTCAGGAAATCGGGCAGAGCGCGGCGGGGGATCAGCGGCAGGACGCGGTTGTCGATGAATTCGACCGCCGCGACGATCAGCCAGATCGTCAGGACCGCCGGCGCGACGATCACCAGCCCCGTCAGAAAGGCGTTGCGCAACTTGGCAAGAAGCCCGCGCTTGGGCGGCGGGGGCGGGGGCAGGGACATGGCGGGGTCCGTCGGCTGGAGGGGTTGGGACGTTATTACCAGAGCCGGACCCGGGCAGACAAGCGCTGCGCTGTCGCCAGATCGGTTGGCCGGCTCAGGCGTCGAGTGGCGCGGTAAGGGCGCGCAGGGCGGCGACCGGGTCGTCCTGCCCCCAGATCTCGTCCCCGAAGGCCAGGAAGTCGGTCACCGGCGCGAGCGCGGCAACCAGTTCGGGCGTCAGGGCGCCTTCGGCGACGACCGGCACCTCGATCATCTCGGACCACCAGGCGAAAAGCTCGCGGTCCGCGCGCGCGCCTTCGCCCAGCGGGCTGTCGCCGACGGGGCCGAAGGCGACGTAATCCGCGCCGGCCTCTGCGGCGTTCATCGCGTCGTGGCGCGAGGCGCCGCAGGCCGCGCCGACGATCGCATCGGCCCCCAGCCGGTCGCGCAGCTTGCGAATGCCGGGCGTGCGCTCGGGCAAGTGCACGCCGTCGAGGCCCAGCCGCTCGGCCAGGACCACGTGGCGCTCGATCACCAGCGGGATGTCGCGGGGATGCGCGATCTCGCGCAGCTGGTCGGCGGCGCGGGCGATGCGGTCCTCGTCGCTGCCGGCCATCGCAAGCCGCAGGCAGGCCACGGGTGCCGCGTCGAGAACGCGCGAGAGAATGGGCGCGAACGCCTCGGGCTCGAAAGCGGGCGGGGTGATGAGGTAGAGTTGCGGGCGGTCGGGCTGCGCGGTCATGGGCCTGTCCTCGGCGGTGGGCGCCTGCATAGCGGCGGGCCTGCGCGGGTGCAATGGCACGAAGTGTAGACCCCGACGGCGAGAGCCGCTAGAATTTGATCAAAATAATCGAATCATCCGCCGACAGGGAGGCGACATGGCCGAAAGTGCCGATCTGATCATCACCAATGCGCGCGTGCTCACGATGGACCCGGCCCGCCCGCGCGCCGAGGCCGTGGCGGTGGCGGGCGATCGCATCCTGGCCGTGGGCACCGAGGCGGAGGTTGCGCCGCTGGCCGGGCCCGAGGCGCGGCGGATCGATGCCGCGGGCGCGAGCGTGCTGCCCGGCTTCATCGAAAGCCATCTGCACCTGTTCATGGGCGGCGCGGAACTGGCGCATCTGCAGCTTCTGGGCGTGCAGGGCGAAGAGGCGCTGGGGCGCGCGTTGCGCGTCTACGCGGCCGAGCATCCCGAGTTGCCGCTGATCATCGGACAGGGCTGCGACTATGCGATCCTTGGCCGGACGCTGACGCGCCAGGACCTGGACGCGATGATCCCGGACCGCCCGGTGCTGCTGATCGCCGCCGACCACCACACGGGCTGGGCGAACACCGCGGCGCTGAAGGCGGCGGGCATCCTCGAGGGGCGCGCGCTGGGGCCGGGCAACGAGATCGTCATGGGCCCGGACGGCTACGCGAACGGCGAGTTGCGCGAATTCGAGGCGAAGGCCCCGGTCATGGCGCTGTCGGGCGCGCAGCGGATCACCGCGGGCATCGCCACGGGCGAGGAGCCGGTGCCGCCGCCCGGGCCGCAGGATCTGGTCGCCGACTGCCTGGAGATGGAGCGCGGCCTCAGGCATTGCGCGCGCCACGGGTTGACCAGCCTGGTGAACATGGACGGCAACCGCTACACCCTGCAGGTTCTGGCGGCGCTGCGCGAGCAGGGGCGGCTGACGGCGCGGGTGCGCGTGCCCTTTCACTATCGCAACCATCGCAAGGTCGCGGACCTTCAGATCGCCGCCGAGATGCGGGACGAGTACAACGACGACTGGCTCGCCTCGGGCTTTGTCAAGATGTTCATGGACGGGGTGGTGGACAGCGGCACGGCGGTGCGGCTGGACGACTACCCCGACACGCCCGGCTGGCGCGGCGAGCCGCTGTTCGAGGCCGAGGATTTCGCCGCCATCGTGACCGAGGCCGACCGGCGCGGGCTGCAGGTCGCGGTGCATGCGATCGGCGACGGGGCCGTGCGGCGGGTGATCGACGGCTACGAGGCCGCGCGGCGCGCCAACGGTCCGCGCGACGCCCGCCACCGGATCGAGCATATCGAGATGATCGACCGCGCCGACATTCCGCGGATGGCCGAACTTGGCATCGTCGCCTCGATCCAGCCCTGCCACGTGCCCGGCGCGCTGGATTTTCCGTTGCAGCCGACGCTGGACAAGGTGGGCCGGCATCGCTGGAACGACGCCTATCTCTGCCGATCGCTGGCCGAGGGCGGGGTGAAGCTGGCCTTCGCATCGGACTGGCCGGTAGCGGATGTGAACCCGCTGCGCGGCATCCAGGCGGCGCTGGAGCGTCCGGTCTTCGAGGGGGCGGGCGACGAGCGGCTGGACCTGCACGCGGTGCTGGCCGCCTACACCACGGGCGGCGCCTGGGCCGAGCATACCGAGGATCGCAAGGGAATGTTGCGCGCGGGCTACCTGGCCGACATCGTCGTGCTCGACGGCGATATCGAGGCGGTGCCGGCGGACAGGATCGGGGCGATGACGGTTGCACAGACAATGTGCGGCGGTCGTGTCGTTTGGGATTCCGCGCAGATGGCGCAAGAAGATGCTTGATCGCCCGGCGGGTTTGGGCCTCACTGAAGGCGGTCGAACCGGACGACCTCGAGCGGAGACGGAAGTGGCGAAGCAGACCGAGATCGAGATTGCGCGCGTTAGCAAGGTGTTCGGCCAGGGCGCTGCCGCCTTCAAGGCACTGAGCGACATCGACCTGACCATCCGGAGCGGCGAGTTCTTCACGCTGCTGGGTCCCTCGGGCTGCGGCAAGACCACGCTTCTGCGCGTGATCGCGGGGTTCGAGCAGCCGACCGAGGGATCGCTCAAGATCAACGGCAAGGAGGTGGCTGGGCTGGGGCCGAACCAGCGGCCGGTGAACACGGTGTTTCAGAACTACGCGCTTTTTCCGCACATGACGGTGGCGCAGAATATCGGCTTCGGGCTGAAGATGCTGGGCCG
>SLKW01000218.1 GCA_007134405.1 Paracoccaceae bacterium | reverse complement strand
GTATCGCCGGCAGCTTCGACGCGCTGGCCGCGCCGCAGCCCGACCGGTTCGATCCGGTGCCGCGCGGGCCCGACGATCTGGCGGCGCTGGTCTACACCTCGGGGACCACTGGGCGCTCCAAGGGCGCCATGCTGAGCCACGACAACCTGTTGTTCAACATCCGTGCGCTGGTGGCGACCTGGCGCTTCACCGACCGCGACGTGCTGCTGCACGCGCTGCCGATCTACCACACCCACGGGCTGTTCGTGGCCACCCATGTCACCCTGCTGGCAGGCGGCTCCATGATCCTCCTGCCCGGCTTCGACCGGGACGCGGTGATCGCGGCCCTGCCGCAGGCCACGGCGATGATGGGGGTGCCCACCTTCTACACCCGCCTGCTGGAGGATCCCCGCCTGACCCCGGACCTTGTGGCGCACATGCGGCTGTTCATCTCGGGCTCGGCGCCGCTCCTCGCGGATACGCATCTCGAATGGGAGGCGCGCACCGGCCACCGCATCCTCGAACGCTACGGCATGACCGAGACCAACATGAACAGCTCGAACCCCTATCAGGGCGAGCGCCGCGCGGGCAGCGTCGGCTTTCCGCTGCCGGGGGTCGAGATCCGCATCACCGATCCCGAAAGCGGCGCGGCGCTGCCGCATGGCGAGATCGGCATGATCGAGGTGCGCGGCCCGAACGTCTTTCAGGGCTACTGGCAGATGCCCGACAAGACCGCGGCCGAGTTGCGCGAGAACGGCTTCTTCATCACCGGCGATCTGGGGATGTTCGACGCGGGCGGCTACCTGCACATCGTCGGCCGGCAGAAGGACCTGATCATCGCCGGCGGCTACAACATCTATCCCAAGGAGGTCGAACTGGCGCTCGACGCCGTGCCGGGAGTGCGCGAAAGCGCGGTGATCGGCGTGCCGCATCCCGACCTGGGCGAGGCGGTGCTGGGCGTGATCGTCCCCGAAGGCGGCGCCCCGCCGGATACCGAGGCAATCCTTGCCGATCTCGCAGCGCATCTCGCGCGCTTCAAGCTGCCGCGCGCGCTCGAGATCGTCGCCGAACTGCCGCGCAACACGATGGGCAAGGTCCAGAAGGCCGCCTTGCGCGAACGCTTCCACCACCGCTTCGGCGCCAGCGGCGGGTAAGCGAAACGGCTTGTCTTACCCCCCGACTCTGGCAAGCTACAGGCTTGGAGAGGAGGAATGCCATGAAACCGGTATCTGTGATTGCGGCTCTGGGGCTGGTGGCCCTGGCCGCCTGCGAGGCTCCGCCGCCCGCCGGCCCCGGCTGGGACCGACCGCCGACCATCAACGTCACGCGCGCCGAACGCGCCTGCGTCGCGCAGGCCGAACGGCAGGGACTGCGCGTGCGCAGCATCGTCCGGACGGACATCGTGACCGGAAGCCGCGGGCGCGTCATCGGCACGCAGTCCATCCTGCGCGTCTCGCACGGGCGGCGGGGCCATGCGGTGCGCTGCAACTACACCTTCGACACGCGCATCGCCCGGATCACGCCGATCCGACGAGGGTGACGCCGGCCCCGCGCATCTGCTCGAGCGACCGCGCAAGCGAGCCGTCGAGGTCGATCGCCCGGCAGGCCGACAGGTCCACCGTGACCACGAAACCCAGCCGCGCCGCATCGAGCGCCGACCAGCCGACGCAGAAATCCGTGGCCAACCCCACCAGCGTCACCGAGGCGACGCCCCGGCTGCGCAGATAGCCCTGCAGCCCGGTGGGCGTGGTCTGGTCGTTCTCGAAGAAGGCCGAATAGCTGTCGATCTCGGGGCGGAACCCCTTGCGCAGGATCAGATCCGCCGGATCGGTGCGCAGATCGGGGTGAAAGGCCGCGCCGGGGCTGCCCTGCACGCAATGCGTGGGCCAGAGCACCTGCGGGCCGTATGCCATCTCGATCATCGAAAACGGCTCGGCGCCTGGGTGCTGCGCGGCGAAGGAGTGGTGGTTTTGCGGGTGCCAGTCCTGGGTCAGCACGCAAACGGCATAATCGTCCATCATCGCGTTGATCGGTGCCACGACCGCATCGCCCTTCTCGACGGCAAGCGCGCCGCCGGGGCAGAAATCGTTCTGCACATCGATCACGATCAAGGCGTCGCTGGCCGGGCGCATGGCAGTCTCCTCAGCTTTCCCTCAGGCGTAAGAGCCCCCGGCGGGCGGGTCAAGGCATTGCCCGGCCTTGCGCCCGCGCGGCGCTTCGCCCTAACTGGCCGCAACCTTAAGGGGGCGCCGATGGGCATCGACACCTGGGACGAGATCCGCACCGCCTGGCAGGTGGCGCGCGCCGGCACGGTCAGCGGCGCGGCCGACAGGCTGGGCGTACACCATGCCACCGTGATCCGCCACATCGACTCCCTGGAGGCGCGGCTCGGCGTCAAGCTCTTCCAGCGCCACGCGCGCGGCTACACGCCGACCGAGGCGGGCGATGCGCTGGCGCAGGTGGGCGGCGCCACCGACGAGCAGTTCGCCCAGCTCGCCGCGCGGCTGAAGGGGCTGAGCGGCGGCATCGAGGGCGACCTGATCGCGACCACCGTGCCCGAACTCTGCGGCCTGGTGATCGCGGCACTTGCCCCCTTGCTGGCCGAGCATCCGGCGCTGAATCTGTGCCTGCGCACCGACCGCCGGGTGCTTCGGCTCGAATACGGCGAGGCACATGTCGCGATACGCGCCGGCGCTCGGCCCGCGGAGCCCGACAACATCGTCCAGCTTCTCGCCCGCCGGCCCACCGGGCTCTACGCCGCGCCGGCCTACCTGGCCGCGCGGGGCCGGCCCGAAAGCGACGCCGACCTGGCCGCGCACGCCTTCATCGGCGACGATGTCGACGGCAGCCGGGCCCCCTATTTCCGCTGGCTCGCGGAATTGGGGCCGCGGCAGGTGGTGCGCTGCAACGATCCGGCGGGACGGCTGGAGGCCATGCGGAACGGACTGGGGCTGGGCTTCCTGACCGAGGGCAGCGACACTTCCGGGCTGGAGCTTGTCCTGCCCTCGCGCCCGGAATGGGAGGTTCCGGTCTGGATGGTCACGCATGTCGATCTGCACCGCACCGCCAAGGTCCAGGCCGCCGCGGCGGCGCTGAAGCGGGGCTTCTCGGCGTGAGCCTATCCGTCGCGGCAAGCCCGGCGCGCCGCGCCGCCTTGCAGGGGCATGCGGCGATGCTGGCCTTCTCGGCGTTGGTCGCGGGCTCTTTCAGCCTCGGCGCCATGGTCGCCAACGAGATCGATCCCGCGGCGCTGAACGCGATCCGCTTCATGCTCGCCGCCGCTGTCCTGGGCGGGCTGGCGATGGTCCTGCCGCGCCACGGCGGCTTCGCGCGGCAGCACTTCCGCGCTCCGTGGCGCTACGTCGTCCTGGCGGCGCTGTTCGGCGGTTACTTCGTGCTGATGTTCGAGGGGCTGAAGACCGCCGCGCCCGTCTCGGCGGGTGCGGTCTTCACGCTGACCCCGCTGATCACCGCCGCCTGCGCCTGGCCGCTCCTGGGCCAGCGGCCGGACCGGCGCATCCTGCTGGCGCTGGCGATCGGCGCCACGGGCGCGCTCTGGGTGATCTTCCGCGCCGACCCGCGCGCGCTTCTCGCCTTCCAGGTCGGCCGGGGCGAGGCGATCTACTTCATCGGCGTGATCTGCCATGCGATCTTCACGCCGATGCTCAAGAAGCTCAACCGCGGCGAGCCGGCGCTGGTGACAACGGCGCTGGTGATGGCCGCTGGCTTCGTCCTGCTGACGCTCTGGGGCTGGCGCGAGATCGCCGCCATCGACTGGCCGGGGCTCGCGCCCTGGATCTGGGGGGTGATCCTGTACCTGGTGCTGGCGACGACGGCGCTGACCGTCGTGCTTCTCAACTTCGCCGCGCAGCGCCTGCCCTCGTCCAAGGTGATGGCCTATACCTACCTGACGCCGGCCTGGATCATCCTGTGGGAACTGGCGCTCGGACACGGCGGGCCCGGCGCGCTGATCCTGCCCGGCGTCGGGCTGATCGTGCTCGCGCTGCTGCTGCTTCTGCGCGAGGACGGGCCAGCGGCGGGCCAGCCCACCGCCTGAGCACTGGGCCGCAAGCTCGGCCAATTGTTTCATTGCGGTTAATGCGCGCGATATCTTTAGTAATATCAGTGTGTTGTGGAAGCGTCCGCTGGCGGACGCCTCCCCTTTTCCGCCCCGCCAACATCAACGGCCATAGGAACCGCGGCGGTCACTCGGCCATCAGGTCGGCGAGGTCGGCCCTCAGCGCGTCGATCCGCGCGGCATGGTCCCGGCGGCTGTCCTCGGCTTGGGCGATCTTCTCATCCAGCGCATCGACCCGGGCGCGGCGCGCGCGGTTGGCGGCGCTGTCGTCGTCGAGCCGCACGATCAGGTCCACGAGCCGCGTCTGTTCGCGCTCCAAGGCCGCGATCTCGGCCTCGGCGCGCGCGCGCCCGGTCTCGGCCTCGACGATGTCGCGGCGTAACGCGGCAATCTCGGCCAGCCGCTCGCG
>SLKW01000359.1 GCA_007134405.1 Paracoccaceae bacterium | reverse complement strand
GCCTCCGCCCGGTTGATGGTCGAGGGCATTCGCCCCAGACGGGCGATGTTGTCCACCCAGCGCACGAAGGTCGCGATCACCAGGATGATGACGGCGATGGTGGCGACGAACAGCGCGAAGCGCCCGGACTGGCCGTAAAGCTCGGTCTTCACGGCGACGATGCCCACGACCGAAAAGATGAAGGCGCCGACGAAGCTGGACAGCGCGGTCTTCGACAGATCGTCGGTCAGCACCAGTTCGAGGGCGCGCGGCGTCGCATTGTTGCTGGCCGAACTATAGGCCGCCAGCATCGAGCCCACCGCGAAGGTCGCCATCACCAGCATGGTGGACGAGAGGATCGACAGCAGTTCCTCGATCGTGTCGGCGGAGATGTCGGGCAGGGCCTCCATCGGCTCGGCCAGATCGGCGGTCCAGGCCAGAAGCACGGTCACGACCGCGACGACGCAGTAGATCACGGGCTTGACCCACAGCCGTTGGCGCAGCCGGTAGAGGTAGAGGAAAAGACGGTTCTGCAACATCGGGCCACTCCGGGCGAGGCGCCAACGCGGCGGGCGCATCCCCGTATCGAAGCGCGGCGCGGGCGAAGATGCAAACCAGAAAGCGCGCGAGCGTCGGGATCGCGGCCCGGCGGCGCCGATTTCCGCACTGGCCTTGCGTGCCCGGCCCGGCTAGAAGCAGACCCGAAAACGGCAGGGATTTCGCCAATGCATCAAGCCATTCGCCCGCAGCCCGGCATCATGGAGATCGCGCCCTACCAGGGCGGCAAGGCACGTGTCGCGGGTCACGCCGAGGTGCTGAAGCTCAGCTCGAACGAAAACCCGCTGGGTCCGGGGCCGGCGGCGCTCGCGGCGCTTCGCGACGCCACGCCTGACCTGCATCGCTACCCGTCCGCCGACCATGCCGAGCTTCGCGCCGCGATTGCCGCGGCCCACGGGCTCGATGCCGAGCGCGTCATCTGCGGCTGCGGCTCGGACGAGATCATCGCCTTTCTGTGCCAGGCCTATGCCGGGCCGGGCGATGAGGTGCTCTACAGCCAGTACGGGTTCCTGATGTACCCGATCTCGGCCCGCGCGGCGGGTGCCACGCCCGTCGCCGCCCCGGAGGACGGGCGCCGCGCCTCGGTCGACGCGCTGCTTGCCGCGGCGAATGCGCGCACGCGGCTGGTCTTTCTGGCCAATCCCAACAACCCGACCGGCACGATGATCACCAGCCAGGAGGTCGAGCGCCTGGCCGCGAACCTGCCCGAGCAGGCGCTACTGGTCCTGGACGGCGCCTATGCCGAATATGTGGAAGGCTTCGACGGCGGCCAGTCGCTGGTCGAACGGCGCGAGAACGTGGTGATGACGCGGACGCTGTCGAAGATCCACGGCCTGGGCGGGCTGCGTGTCGGCTGGGCCTATGGGCCGACGCATGTGATCGACGTGCTCAACCGCATCCGCGGGCCGTTCAACCTGTCGAGCCTGCAGCAGCAGATCGCCATCGCGGCCCTGGGCGACCAGGCGCATGTCGACCGGTCGCGCGCCGCCAATGCCGCTGCGCGGCGGCGGCTGACGGACGACCTGCGCGCCCTCGGCCTGGGGGTGGATGAGAGCGAAGGCAATTTCGTCCTTGCCCGCTTTGCCGGGCCCGAGGCCGCCGCCGCTATCGACGCGGCCCTGCAGACCGAGGGCATCATCGTGCGCGCGATGGGGGGCTACGGCCTGCCCGAGGCGCTGCGCATCACCGTCGGCACCGAGACCGATTGCGCCCGCGTCGCGCAGGTCGTCGCCCGCGCGCTGGAGCCCGCGCGGTGAGCCGCATCTACGACCGCGTCGCGCTGATCGGCCTGGGACTCATCGCCTCGTCGATGGGCCATGCGATGAAGCGCCAGGGCCTTGCGGGCGGGATCGTCGGCCATGCCCGCAGCGCCGAGACGCGGGCCGCGGCGCTGGAACTGGGATTCGTCGACCGGGTTTGCAACACGGCCGCCGAGGCGGTGGCGGGCGCCGATCTGGTGGTGCTGGCCACGCCGGTCGGCGTAATGGCGGAGGTTGCCGCCGAGATCGGACCGCATCTGGCGCCCGGCGCGACGCTGACCGATGTGGGCTCGGTCAAGCAGGCGGTGATCGACGCGGTGCAGCCGCATCTGCCCGACGGCGTGCATTTCATTCCCGGCCACCCGCTGGCGGGAACCGAGCATTCCGGCCCCCGGTCGGGCTTCGCCAGCCTGTTTCGCAACCGCTGGTGGCTGTTCACGCCGCTGCCCGACACCGACCCGGCGGCGCTGGCACGACTGCGCACGCTCTGCGAGGCGATGGAGGCGAATGTCGATGTGATGGACCCCGCCCATCACGACCTGGTGCTTGCGGTCGTCTCGCACACGCCGCACCTGATCGCCTACACGATGGTGGGCGTGGCCGACCATCTGCGGCGCGTCTCGCAATCCGAGGTGATCAAGTACTCAGCCTCGGGCTTTCGCGATTTCACCCGGATCGCGGCCTCGGACCCGGTGATGTGGCGCGACGTCTTCCTGACCAACAAGGAAGCGACGCTCGACATTCTTGGCCGCTTCACCGAGGAGCTTTTCGTGCTGCAGCGCGCCATCCGCATGGGCGATGGCGCGGCATTGCACGACTATTTCACCCGCACACGGGCGATCCGGCGCGGCATCATCGAGGCCGGCCAGGATACCGACGCCCCGGATTTCGGCCGCACCAAGATCGAGTGATCGCGCCGCGTCGCCCCGTCCGGCGAAAGTTTCTTTGCGGTTAACGCGGAAATAATTGGTATATAAATCAATTTCATGCGGAAGTGCGCGCATGCGCGCCGGCTGCCTGTCGCGCGCCTGGCAGCCTATGCGCCGCCGCGCCGCATGGCGGCGCGCAGGTCTGCCGGGCGGAACGCGCCGATCGCGGTGCCGAGGCCGAAATAGACGAGCGTGCCGGCGCCGACCAGCGCCAGCAGCGCCAGCGCGCGGCCAGGTCCGTAGATCATCGGCTCCAGCGCCTGCGCGAGAAACCAGAGTGCGACGCCCATCGCCGCCGCCGATACCACGATGCGCCAGATCCGGTCGTTGAAGCGGGCATCGGGACGCGCCGAGTCACCCATCGGCCGGGCCCCGCGCCACAGTTGCCAGACCATCGCCCAGCCCGCGATCGTGGTGCCGAGCGCTGCCGCGATGAAGCCGATGAAGGGCATCAGGCCGATGGCGACCGCGGCGTTGACGAACATCGAATTGAGCGCGTAGCGGAAGGGCGTGCGGGTATCCTCGCGCGCGAAATAGAGGGGCTGCAGCACCTTGTGGAGCACGAAGGCCGGCAGTCCGGCGCCGTAGATGGCCAGCGCCAGCGCGGTGTTGACGGCATCGACCCGCCCGAACGCGCCGCGCTCGAACAGGACCGAGACGATGGGCTCGGCGATGACCACCAGCGCGACGGCCGAGGGGATGGTGAGCGCCAGCGCGAATTCCATGCCCCGGCTGAGCGCGTCGCGGGCGCGCAGATCCTCGCCCTCGCGCAGGCGGCGCGACAGCTCGGGCAGCAGGACCACGCCCACCGCGATCCCGACGACCCCCAGCGGCAACTGGTAGAGCCGGTCGGCGTAGGAAAGCCACGAGATCGCGTTTTCGGTGAAGGAGGCGACCTGGCGGCCGACGATCAGATTGATCTGCACGACGCCGCCGGCAAGGATCGCCGGGGCGGCGATGATCAAGAGGCGCTTGAGTTCCGGCGTCAGCCGGGGCCGCCGGAACCGCAGCGAGAAGCCGGCGCGGCGGACGGCCCACCAGACCGCGGCGAGTTGCAGCACCCCGGCGATGGGCACGGCCCAGGACAGCGTCAGGCCGATGGGCCAGCCTTGCCGCGCGGCGAGGAGGAGGGCGGCGATGAAGGCGGCGTTCAGCAGGGCGGGGGCGGCGGCGGCGGCGATGAAGCGGCCGGTGGCGTTGAGCATGCCGGAGATGAGCGCCATCAGGGAAACGAAGAGGATGTAGGGAAAGGCGATGCGGCCGAAGAGGACGGCGAGATCGAAGCGCTCGCCGGTGCCGAAACCGGCGGCCATCGCCCAGACCAGAAGCGGCATGCCGGCCATCGCGAGGACGGAAAAGCCCACCAGGAAACTGCCCAGAAGCCAGAAGGCGTCGCGGGCGAAGTCCTGAGCCTCGCCCTTGGACTGGCCGAGTTTCTTGGTGAACATCGGCACGAAGGCCGCGTTGAACGCCCCTTCCGCGAAGAAGCGGCGGAACATGTTAGGCAATGAAAACGCTACGAAAAATGCGTCCGCGACGGTGCCCGCGCCGAGGAAGCGGGCCATGAGCACGTCGCGCACGAAGCCGAGGACGCGGCTGAACAGCGTCCAGCCGCCAACGGTGGCGAAGCTGCGCATCAGGCGGATGGGGGTCATGGGAGGGGCTGCTTCGACCGGGGGGGAAGGGGGGCGGCTGACCGTGCTGGCGCGGCCGAAATCGGCGCGGGCGCGGGGGGCGTTTCGGGAGC
Organism: Paracoccaceae bacterium; assembly: GCA_007134405.1. Classification (GTDB taxonomy): domain Bacteria; phylum Pseudomonadota; class Alphaproteobacteria; order Rhodobacterales; family Rhodobacteraceae; genus Pararhodobacter. Next base: position 12 of record SLKW01000359.1, on the reverse strand, counting down.
GGGATGCGGGCG
>SLKW01000213.1 GCA_007134405.1 Paracoccaceae bacterium | reverse complement strand
CCCGCAGGGTGCGGCGCCCGGCCCAACGCGAGGAAGGTTCGTGCGGAACGCACAGCCTGACGAGGGGCGGGAGCACCCCCGTCACCCCCGTTGCCGGACGCCAGCGCGCTGTATCGCAGAACTGAGGGCCCGGGGATCAGGCGGGGCGCTCCATCCGGCCCAGGCGGTCGAGGAGGGCGGCGCCGGTGCGGATGCCGGCGTGGAAGAGCTCGATCTCGATATTCTCGTTCGGGGCGTGGTTGGCCTCGTCGGCATTGGCGTAGGGCGTGCCGAAGGCCGGCAGGCCCAGGATCTTGGTGAACACGTAATCCGGCAGGCTGCCGCCCATCGAGGGGTAGAGGTAGGGATCCTCGCCCCGTGCTGCGCGCAGCGCCTCGACGAGGGGCGCGGTGTAGGGCGAGTCGATCGGCGTGCGCGAGGGCAGCATGCCGCCGCGCGCGATCACCTCGACCTCGGGGGCGTGGCGGGCGACATGGGCGCGGACGCGGTCGAGCGCCTGATCCGGCGTCATGTCGGGCACCAGGCGGATGTCGCATTTCGCCACCGCCGCGCAGGGCAGCACCGTCTTCGAGCCCGGGCCGTCGTAGCCGCCGTGCAGCCCGTTGATCGTGAGCGTCGGGTGAAACATCAGCCGGTCGTGATAGGGCCGGTCCGCCGGCGCATCGAGCCGCTCCAGCCCCATCTCCTGCATGTAGCCGTCAAGATCCACCGGCAGGGCGTCGGCGGCGGCGCGTTCGGCCTCGGTCGGGGGCAGGATCGGGTCGTGCAGCCCGTCGATGGTGATGCGGCCATCGGGGGTCTTCATCGTCGCCAGCAGGTGCACCAGCGTCCAGATCGCGTTGGGCATCGTGCCACCGTGATTGCCCGAATGCGCATCCGTCCGCCCCGTCCGCACGACCAGGTCGAACCCGGCCATGCCGCGCACGCCGAAATTGAGGATCGCCCGCCCCGAAGGGTGCAGCGGGCCGTCGGCGGTGACCACCAGGTCGGCCTTCAGCCGGTCGGCATGGTCGCGCACGAAATCGGCGATGCGGGGGCTGCCGATCTCTTCCTCGCCCTCCAGCAGCACGATGACGTTGCAGGGCAGTTTGCCGTGCACGGCCAGATGCGCCTCGATCGCCAGGAGCTGGGCGAAATGCTGGCCCTTGTTGTCGCCCGCCCCGCGCGCATAGATCCGCCCGTCGCGGATCGTCGGCTCGAAGGGCGGGCTGTCCCAGGCCTCGAGCGGGTCGGCCGGCTGCACGTCGTAATGGCCGTAGAGAAGCACGGTGGGCGCGCCAGGTGCGTCCGCGCGGCGGCCCAGCACCATCGGATGGCCCTTGGTCGGCACCGCCTCGGCTTCCATCCCCAACGCTTGCAGCGTTTCGACCAGCAGCGAGGCCACCTCGCGGATGCCAATGTCGTGGGCGCTGATGCTGGGATGTTTCAGGTAGTCCATCAGCCGCGCGACATGGTCGTCGCGATGGGCGTCGATATGGGCGAATACGCGGTCGAGTTCGGTCATTCTGAGGCCTTCCAGGGGTCGGTCGCACCGGCCGGTGCGAAATGCCGGGCCAAACGGCGCGATCCGGGCGGCATTGTCAAGGCGACGGTGGCGGCCCGCCGGGGCCGCGCCATCCGCCCGTCGCCCGTTTTTTGGGCGCTGTCGCCCGAAAACTGGGCGGTGTCCTTCAGCGCCTTGGGCGCGCGGGCGCGGGCGCATCGTGGCGCGTGGACAAGCCTGCGGGGCAGGCGTCAGGTCGGGGCGGAGGTAGCCTGCCATGTTTCACACCCCCTGCCCCCCCCGATCCGGGCGCATGCAGCGCAGCCACGGCGAAGCGGCGCTCTGCCTCGACCGTGGCCGGCTGGGGCGGTTGCGCCAGCAGGGATCGGCCAAGGCCTTTCTTCCCGCCATCGCGGACGTGCCGGAGGTGGTGTTCCTCAACACCTCGGGCGGGCTGACCAGCGGCGACACGCTGGCCTACCGGGTCGACCTGGCCGCGGGCACGCGCGCCATCGCGACGACCCAGACCGCCGAGCGCGCCTACCGCGCCGAGGCGGGCCCCGCGCATGTCACCGTCGCCCACCATGTCGGCGCAGGCGGCTGGATCGACTGGCTGCCGCAGGAGACGATCCTGTTCCAGGGCTCGGACCTGCGCCGCGAGACGAGCGTGGCGCTGGAGGCCGACGCGGGCTGCGTGATGCTGGAGGCGCTGGTGCTGGGCCGGGCGGCGAGGGGCGAGGAGGTGACGCAGCTGCGCCTGTCCGACCGCCGGCGGATCACCCGCGCGGGCAGGCCCGTCTACCTTGAACCGCTGGCGCTGGACAGCGCCGGGCGCGACCGGTCGCACCAGCCGGCGCTGCTGGGCCCGGCGCGGGCACTGGCGAGCCTGGTGATGTGCGCGCAGGCGGCGCAGGACGCGCTGGCCGCGGTGCGCGCGCGGCTGGGCATGGCCGGGGTGGAGGGCGCGGCGAGCGGTTTCGACGGCAAGCTGGTGGTCCGGCTCCTGGCCGGCGACGGCTGGCCCCTGCGGCGGCAGATCCTGGCGCTGCTGGACGTGTTGCGCCGCGGCGCGCCCCCGCCCCGTGTCTGGCAGATCTGAGGAGGCCCCGCCATGAACCTGACCCCGCGGGAAAAGGACAAGCTGCTGGTGAGCCTGGCCGCGATGGTGGCGCGCAACCGCCTGGCGCGCGGCGTTAAGCTGAACCACCCCGAGGCGATCGCGCTGATCTCGGATTTCGTGGTCGAGGGCGCGCGCGACGGCCGCTCGGTCGCCGAGCTGATGGAGGCGGGCGCCGAGGTCGTCAGCGCCGAGCAATGCATGCCGGGGATCGCCGACATGATCCACTCCATCCAGGTCGAGGCGACCTTTCCCGACGGCACCAAGCTGGTGACCGTTCACCACCCCATCCGTTGAAGAAGGACATCCCATGATCACGCGGTTTGCCGGTCCATTGATCCCCGTTCTGCTGATGCTGGCCCCCGGCGCGGCGCTGGCCCATCCGGGGCATGTGGACGGCGCGTTCCTCACCGGTATCGCGCATCCGCTGACCGGGCTCGACCACGTCCTGGCGATGGTCGCCGTCGGCCTTCTGGCCGCGCAGCTGGGGGGGCGCGCGCTCTGGGCGGCGCCCGCGGCCTTCGTCGGCGCCATGCTGCTGGCCGGGGCACTGGGCGCCGGCGGGCCGGAACTGCCGATGGTCGAGCCGATGATCCTGGCCTCGATCATCGTCTTGGGCGCGCTGGTGGCGCTGGCCCTGCAGCCCCGCTTGGCCGTCGCCCTGGCGCTGGTGGCGGTCTTCGGCGCGGCGCATGGCTGGGCGCATGGGGTCGAGGGGCCGGGCAGCGGGCTGGCGGCCTATGCCGCGGGCTTCGCGCTGGCCACGGCCGGGCTGCATGCGGCGGGCATCGCGCTTGGCCTGGCGGTGCGCGGCATGGCGCTGCGCGGGCTCGGCGGCGCCGCCGCGCTCGCCGGGTCGGTCCTGGCGGTGGCGGGCTGACCATGAAGCCCGGAGAGATCTTCGTCGCCGAGGGCGATCTGGTGCTCAACGCCGGGGCCGAGGCGATCACGCTGATGGTCGCGAACACGGGCGACCGGCCGGTGCAGGTCGGCAGCCATTACCATTTCGCCGAGACCAACCCCGGCCTCGACTTCGACCGCGCCGCGGCCCGCGGCTACCGGCTGGACATCGCCGCCGGCACCGCGGTCCGCTTCGAGCCGGGGCAGACGCGCGAGGTGCGGCTGGTGCCGCTGGCCGGAGGGCGGCGGGTCTTCGGCTTCAACGGCCAGGTGATGGGGGATCTCTGATGCCGAGCACGATTTCGCGCGCGGCCTATGCCAGCATGTTCGGCCCGACCACCGGCGACCGCGTGCGCCTGGCCGATACCGAGCTTGTCATAGAGGTTGAGAAAGACCTGACAACTTACGGAGAAGAAGTGAAATTCGGCGGCGGAAAGGTCATCCGGGACGGGATGGGCCAATCGCAGCAGACGCGCGCCGAGGGGGCGGTGGACACGGTCATCACCAATGCGCTGATCCTCGATCACAGCGGCATCTACAAGGCCGATGTCGGGCTGAAAGACGGCCGCATCGCCGCAATCGGCAAGGCCGGCAATCCCGACACGCAGCCGGGCGTCGACATCGTCATCGGGCCAGGCACCGAAGCGATCGCCGGCGAGGGGCGCATCCTGACCGCGGGCGGGATGGACGCGCATATCCATTTCATCTGCCCCCAGCAGATCGACGACGCGCTCGCCTCGGGGGTCACGACGATGCTGGGCGGCGGCACCGGCCCGGCCCACGGGACGCTGGCGACGACCTGCACCCCGGGACCCTGGCATATCGGGCGCATGCTGCAGAGCTTCGAGGCGTTTCCGATGAACCTGGCGCTGGCCGGCAAGGGCAACGCCTCGCTGCCCGGCGCGCTGGAAGAGCAGATCCTCGGCGGGGCCTGCGCGCTGAAGCTGCACGAGGATTGGGGCACCACCCCGGCGGCCATCGACTG
>SLKW01000166.1 GCA_007134405.1 Paracoccaceae bacterium | reverse complement strand
GCTTCGCCCTTGACGGTGCAGCACCCCTTCGTTATGGCGATCCGGCGTCGGGCGACGTGCTGCAAGGTGCGGCAGCGGACTGTAACTCCGCCGGGGAGACCCATGCCTGGTTCGATTCCAGGGTCGCCCACCATTTACAAGATATTCTGTTTTTATTTCAGTTGCTTAGAAGAAGACGCTCTGCGCGACCACCTTCCTTCCCCCCAACCGAATTGTGCTTGAGCGAGACATCCTGAGCACTTTTTCGCGCATGCCGCACACTCGGCCGCTATAAGGCAAAGGCATCAACCCCTGCACAGGAGCGGCCTATGAACACCCCCGAGACCTACCTTTCCATGAAGCAAGTCTGCGAGCGCTTCGGCGTCTCGCGCGCCGCGATCAACCGCTGGCGCGCGAAGGGCGACTTCCCGCCGGCGCGGCAGTTTTCGCCCGGCTGCGTGCGGTGGCCGCTGAGCGCGATCATCGAGTGGGAAGAGAGCCGGCTGGCTTGCTTTGCGTATTGCCTAGCCGACTAGGCGCAAGTTAGCCGATAACTATCGTCCAGATCACCGATAGTGCCACTATGGCGCCGATGCCGATCAGGACTGACGCCGCCCAACTCGCGTCCGGCGACGATCGCAAACGATCCGACCGACTGAGGAGCCTCCTCGGCTTCGAGAAGAAAGCCCTCACCCTGTCCGACCCCGATCTCGGCGAGTTGCTCGGCGATCCCTACCCGCACCGGCTTACCCATCGGCCCGGCAACGGCGATGCGCGTTCCGGCTGTAGCTTGCGCGGTGGCGCTGATCTCCGAGACGGTGGGCGCCCTACCGGCCAAGCTCTACAGCCGCGACACGAAGGCCGCAGTCCCGACGCACCCGGCCTACAGGCTCCAGCACGACGAAGCGAACGACTGGACCAGCGCCAGCGGCCTGAACTCGGCCTCAGCCGCACATGTGCAACACTCTGACAGCGGTTCGAGCGAGCCGGTTTTGCAAATTCGAACATGATCTCGATGATCAAGATCGGCGCGACGAAGCTTGCGCTTGACCGCGTGCCGCAATTGGCGAAGGCGCTGGAATGTGATCCGGCCTTTCTCCTGCGCCTCGCCGTAGATCAGTCGCTCGGCACCACCGCGGCCAAGGCCGTGGATGAGATCTTTGGCTCTCCGCTAACCCGCAACGAGCGCGAATGGATCACGGAATTGCGGAACGCGAGTGGCGACACTGATCCGCGACTGACGGCGCGCAGTCGCACGGCGTTTCGGGCGATCTTCAAGAAATGATCGTCTTAACGGACACTGGGGCGATCCGCCTCCCGGCGCCTTCGCCGGAGACACCCGATCTGACTGCGGACGAATGCGCTTGGATCAGCCTTCTGCGCGACCTCGGCGGCGGCTCCACCCCGCCGCCGAGCCTCGCCGTAGTGCAGGCGGTGCGCCGGACGATGAACGCGACGTGACAGAGTGCCGCCGATGGGCACGCTCATGGTAGCGTTCCGCAGGTTCAGACGCATCCAGACACGGCCTGATTGCGCGGGAACCAATGCCCTGAACCGACGAACTAGGACCGGAACTATTCCTTGCTCGGCGCAGCCATGCATGCAAGGCTGGACTTGCCACCGCAGTATTGTCTCGCAAGTTCGGTTGAAGTGGGACCGTCAGCGGCAAGCTGTCACAAACGCCAGTGCAACCTTAGGCCGCCCCAGGGAAGCCGCCAGATGGAGAAGATCGAAACCGACTACCTGATCATCGGCGCTGGCTTCTCCGGTATGGCTTTCGCGGATTTGATGGCGACCCGGTCGCAGGCAGACCTGGTGATCGTTGATCGGCGCCATCAGCCGGGCGGACACTGACTCGATGCGTATCCTTTTCCTCCGGCTGCATCAACCATCGTCCATCTACGGCGTCGACTCGGTGCCGCTGGGAGCCGACCGCATTGACAGAATCGGCCCGAACACAGGCTTCTACGAGCGCGCCAGCGCTGCCGAAATCTGCGCCTACTACGGTGAGGTTCTCGAGCGGAAACTGTTGGCTTCGGGGCGTGTGCGGTTCTTCGGCATGTGTGACTATGTCGGCGACTGGCAGGAGAATCACCGCTTCACCTCCCGGATGAACGGCACGACAACGCAGGTCGAGGTGCGCCGGCGCATCGTCGACGCCACGTATCTGGAAAGTGCCGTGCCTGCGACCGAACCTATGCCATTCGAGATTGAGCGAGGTGCGCACCTAGCCCAACCGGGGGATCTGGTCGCGCTGTCCAAAGCGCCGGGGGGCTACACGATTATCGGTGGCGGCAAGACCGCGATGGACTGCTGCGGCTGGCTACTTAAGCACGGTGTCGCTCTCGAACTGATCCGCTGGATTCGGCCTCGCGATTCCTGGGTCTTCGAACGTTCGGGCTTGCAGCCTCTAGATCTCGTGGTCGGGACGGTCGAGGGGGCGGCCGCGAGCACCGAAGCTGCGGCCCAGGCCGAGGATGCAGCCGACCTATTCCGCCGGCTTGAGGCCTGCGGAGCGCTCCACCGTCTGGACCCGGAGGTAGAGCCCGGCATGTATCGTGGCGCCATTCTGAGCGCTGCCGAGCGGGAGAGCTTGCGCCGGATTACGAACGTCGTCAGGCTCGGTCGGGTGCAGCGAATGGGAGTGCAGCGGATCGAACTCGAGCACGGCGCAATCCGCTCGCAGCCGGACGCACTGCATGTAAACTGCACTGCATCCGGGTTGCGATCACCACCCCCGCGCCCGATCTTCGCGTCGGGACGGATCACGCTGCAGTCGATCTTCTTCGGGCTGACCTGCCACGCCTGCCAAACGGGGAATGGGAATGGCTAGCTCCCCATCGGCGGATCCCCAGCGATGTCCTAGGAAAAACCGACGAACGCCATCGGGATCGGTCGGGTGCCCGAGACGGTGGGGTGTCCTATCCTCCAAACGCGGTTCGAATTGATCAGGTCATAGCCGTGCATAGGACATGCCATTGCAAGGTGACCTGATCCGAAGTTCCCACAATGCGTTCAAGGCGATTTCCCCGTTACACCGGTTCGCTGAACTTGTGCAATTTCGACATGCCCATTGTCGCGAAACCGCGCGACAGGGCGTGGCGGGTATGGTGTCTTCTGGCGAAGGAGGCAACCGATGCTCGAACGCGCCGTCCCAGAGTGGTTGCGCCACCCGCCTACCGGCGTGGCCCGGACAGCATCAGCGCGCGCCTTCGCGGCGCTATCGGGCATCGAGGCGTTGATCCGCGGCACGCTTCTGTCGGTGCTGCCGCTGGCTCTCTATTCGCACCTGGGCGATGCGCGGACGGTCTCGGCGGTCTACCTGGCGGTCGGGCTGACCTCGCTAGTCTTCGGGCTGCTGCTGCCCTGGATCAACCGCCTCGTGCCGCGGCGCTGGCTATATAGCTTGGGCGCAGGGTTCTACCTGTTGGGTTGCGGCATCGGCAGTCTGGGCGGAGAGTTCGTGCTGCCGGCACTGCTACTTTGCACGCTGGCCACGGTCACCTGCTTCGTCTGCCTCAATGCCTACGTGCTCGACTACATCGCAAAGGTCGAGCTGGGCCGGACCGAGACCCTGCGCATGTTCTACTCGGCCATCGCCTGGAGCGCCGGTCCTGTGACCGGTGTGATGCTGTGGCAGGTCTGGGCGCCGGCACCCTTCCTGCTGGGCGGGGTCTTCGCGCTCGTGCTGATCGCGGTGTTCTGGTGGCTCCGGCTGGGCAACGGAAAGCTGATCGCCCGCGCCCGGGCGCCGGCACCGAATCCGCTTGCCTTTCTGGGCCGCTTTGCTGCCCAGCCCCGGCTGATCGCGGGTTGGATGTTCGCGGTGCTGCGCTCCTGCGGCTGGTGGGTCTATATTGTCTATTTGCCGATCTACGCCATCGAGAACGGCCTACCCGAAAGCCTCGGCGGCACCGCCGTCTCACTGACCAATGCGCTGCTCTTCACCACGCCGCTGATCTTGCGCTGGGTGCAGCGGGGGTCGGTTCGCCGGGCGGTCCGGACCGGCTTCCTGTTCGCCGGCGCGGGCTTTCTGCTCGCCGGGCTCCTGCCGCTGCCCGTGGCAGTGGTTGCGTCCCTGCTTCTCGCCTCGTGCTTTCTGATCCTGCTCGATGTCGCCGGCGGGCTGCCGTTCCTGATGGCCGTCAAACCCTCGGAACGCACCGAGATGGCGGCGGTCTATTCCAGCTTTCGCGACGTTTCGGGGATTGTGACGCCCGGCCTCGGCGCGCTGATCCTCCTGGTGGCGCCGGTCCAGGGCCTGTTCTTCGCGGCGGGGGCGGGACTGCTGGCGATGTATTGGGTCGCCGGACAGTTGCACCCCTTGCTGGGAATTGCCCCCCTCGTGCGCCGATCTCTGCGACCGACGCCGTCCTGAATGCCTGTCGCATCCACCGACTTTTCCTTAGCAGGTTGCTGAAAAACGCCACCCTGGACGTGCCTTGCAGGACATGATTCTTTCTTCTCGTGGTTTTCGGAGGGGTGGGGATGCGGGGCGCGGACGAAACGAGCGGGCTGCTGTTCAGCTAT
>SLKW01000275.1 GCA_007134405.1 Paracoccaceae bacterium | reverse complement strand
TGAACCAGGAACTCACCACCAATCCGTTCAACCCGCTCGCACCGGTCAAGACCTTCGACGAGATCCGCGTCTCGCTAGCCTCGCCCGAGCGAATCCTCAGCTGGTCGTTCGGCGAGATCAAGAAACCCGAGACGATCAACTACCGTACCTTCAAGCCCGAGCGCGACGGCCTCTTCTGCGCGCGCATCTTCGGGCCGATCAAGGACTACGAGTGCCTGTGCGGCAAGTACAAGCGGATGAAGTATCGCGGCGTCGTCTGCGAGAAGTGCGGCGTTGAGGTGACGCTGCAGAAGGTCCGGCGCGAGCGCATGGGCCATATCGAACTGGCAGCGCCCGTTGCGCACATCTGGTTCCTGAAGTCGCTGCCCAGCCGTATCGGCCTGATGCTCGACATGACGCTGCGCGATCTGGAGCGGATCCTCTATTTCGAGAACTACGTGGTGATCGAGCCAGGTCTGACCGAGCTTTCCTATGGCCAGCTGATGACCGAGGAAGAGTATCTCGATGCGCAGGACCAGTTCGGCGCTGACGCCTTCACCGCAGGTATCGGCGCCGAGGCGATCCGCGAGATGCTGGCGGCGATCGAGCTCGAATCCGAAGCGCTGAAGCTGCGTGAGGAGCTGAAGGAAGCCACGGGCGAGCTGAAGCCGAAGAAGATCATCAAGCGCCTGAAGGTTGTTGAAAGCTTCCTCGAGTCGGGGAACCGGCCCGAATGGATGGTGCTGACGGTCCTGCCGGTGATCCCGCCCGAATTGCGCCCGCTGGTGCCGCTCGATGGCGGCCGGTTCGCGACCTCGGACCTCAACGACCTCTACCGCCGCGTCATCAACCGCAACAACCGCCTGAAGCGGCTGATCGAGCTGCGTGCGCCCGACATCATCGTGCGCAACGAGAAGCGGATGCTGCAGGAATCGGTGGATGCGCTCTTTGACAACGGCCGCCGCGGTCGGGTCATCACCGGCAACAACAAGCGCCCGCTGAAATCGCTTTCCGACATGCTGAAGGGTAAGCAGGGCCGGTTCCGGCAAAACCTGCTCGGCAAGCGCGTGGACTTCTCGGGCCGCTCGGTCATCGTGACCGGGCCGGAGCTGAAGCTGCACCAGTGCGGTCTGCCCAAGAAGATGGCGCTGGAGCTTTTCAAGCCGTTCATCTATTCGCGGCTGGAAGCCAAGGGGCTCTCCTCGACCGTCAAGCAGGCCAAGAAGCTGGTCGAGAAAGAACGTCCCGAGGTCTGGGACATCCTCGACGAGGTGATTCGCGAGCACCCGGTTCTGCTGAACCGCGCGCCAACCCTGCACCGCCTCGGCATCCAGGCCTTCGAGCCGATCCTGATCGAAGGCAAGGCGATCCAGCTGCATCCGCTCGTCTGCTCGGCCTTTAACGCGGATTTCGACGGCGACCAGATGGCGGTCCACGTGCCGCTGTCACTGGAAGCCCAACTGGAAGCGCGCGTGCTGATGATGAGCACCAACAACGTGCTCAGCCCCGCCAACGGCGCGCCGATCATCGTGCCGTCGCAGGACATGGTGCTTGGCCTTTACTACACCACGATGATGCGTGAGGGCATGAAGGGCGAGGGCAAGGTCTTTGCCGATATCGACGAGGTCGAGCACGCGCTTGCCGCGGGCGAAGTACATCTGCACGCGAAAATCACAGCGCGTCTGATACAGATCGACGAGGACGGCAACGAGGTGATGCGGCGCTACGAAACGACGCCCGGACGGCTGCGTTTGGGCGCGCTATTGCCACTCAACGCCAAGGCGCCGTTCGACCTGGTCAACCGTCTTCTGCGGAAGAAGGACGTTCAGGAGGTCATCGACACCGTCTACCGCTATTGTGGGCAGAAGGAGTCGGTCATCTTTTGCGACCAGATCATGGGACTCGGGTTCCGCGAGGCGTTCAAGGCCGGAATCAGCTTCGGCAAGGACGACATGCTGATCCCCGAGGCCAAGTGGCAAATCGTCAACGCCACCCGCGACCAGGTGAAGGAGTTCGAGCAGCAGTATCTCGATGGTCTGATTACGCAGGGCGAGAAGTACAACAAGGTCGTCGATGCCTGGTCGAAATGCTCGGACGCGGTCGCGAACGAGATGATGGGCGAGATCTCGGCTGTCCGCCACGACGATGCTGGCGCTGAAAAGGAGCCGAACAGCGTCTACATGATGTCGCATTCCGGCGCCCGGGGCTCGCCTGCCCAAATGAAGCAGTTGGGCGGGATGCGCGGTCTGATGGCCAAGCCCTCGGGCGAGATCATCGAGACGCCGATCATCTCGAACTTCAAGGAAGGCCTGACCGTGCTGGAGTACTTCAACTCCACCCACGGTGCCCGGAAGGGATTGGCCGACACTGCGCTGAAGACGGCGAACTCGGGCTATCTCACGCGCCGGCTCGTCGATGTGGCGCAGGATTGCATCGTGCGTGTCGATGACTGCGGTACCGACCGTTTCATCACCGCGCACGCTGCGGTGAATGATGGCGAGGTCGTGGCAAGTTTGGCCGAGCGTATCCTGGGCCGCGTCGCGGCCGAAGACGTAGCCAATCCGGCAACGGGCGAAGTGCTGGTCGAGCGCAATGCGCTGATCGACGAACGGGATGCCGAGACCATCGAACGTGCCGGGATCGCCGCGGTCAAGATCCGCTCGCCGCTGACGTGCGAAGCCGAGGAAGGCGTATGCGTCAAATGCTACGGACGCGATCTCGCTCGCGGCACTCTCGTCAACAAGGGTGAGGCGGTGGGCATCATCGCCGCCCAGTCGATCGGCGAGCCTGGCACGCAATTGACCATGCGGACCTTCCATATCGGGGGGATCGCGCAGGGCGGCAGCCAGTCGTTCCAGGAGGCAGGTCACGCCGGAAAGATCGAGTTCCGCAACGAAAACGTTCTTGAAAACGCGGCGGGTGACCTAGTCGTTATGGGGCGCAACATGCAAGTTGCGATCATTGACGAAAACGGGGTCGAGCGCGCCAGCCACAAGGTCGGCTACGGGACCAAGCTTTTCGTGCGCGACGCAATCGAGGTACAGCGGGGGGACAAACTCTACGAATGGGACCCCTATACGCTGCCGATCATCGCTGAAAAGGCCGGCCGAGCCAAATTCGTCGATCTGGTTGGGGGCCTCTCGGTCCGTGACGAGACCGACGAGGCGACCGGCATGACACAGAAGATCGTGACCGACTGGCGCTCGGTGCCCAAGGGCGGTGATCTCAAACCCGAGATCATCATCATGGACCCGGAAAGTGGCGAGCCTGTGCGCAACGATGCCGGCAACCCGGTGACCTACCCGATGTCGGTCGATGCCATTCTGTCGATCGAAGACGGCCAGGACATCCGTCAGGGCGACGTCGTCGCCCGTATCCCGCGGGAGGGCGCCAAGACCAAGGACATCACCGGCGGTCTGCCGCGGGTGGCGGAACTGTTCGAGGCGCGCCGGCCAAAGGACCACGCCATCATCTGCGAGATCGACGGCTACGTTCGCTTCGGCAAGGACTACAAGAACAAGCGCCGGATCACGATCGAACCGGTGGACGAGAATGTCGAGCCCGTCGAGTACATGGTGCCGAAAGGCAAACACATCCCGGTGCAGGAGGGCGACTACGTTCAGCGCGGCGACTACATCATGGATGGCAATCCCGCGCCGCATGACATCCTGCGGATCCTCGGGATCGAGGCCTTGGCCAACTACCTCATCGACGAGGTGCAGGACGTCTACCGCCTGCAGGGCGTGAAGATCAACGACAAGCACATCGAGGTGATCGTGCGGCAGATGCTGCAGAAACTCGAGATCCTCGATAGCGGCGACACCACGCTGCTGAAGGGCGAGACGGTCGACAAGTACGAGTTCGACGAGATCAACGAGAAGGCGATCGCCTCCGGCCTGCGCCCGGCCAAGGGCGAGCCGATCCTGCTGGGCATTACCAAGGCGAGCCTGCAGACCCGGTCGTTCATCTCCGCCGCCTCGTTCCAGGAGACGACGCGTGTGCTCACCGAAGCCTCGGTGCAGGGCAAACGCGACAAGCTTGTCGGGCTCAAGGAGAACGTCATCGTTGGGCGCTTGATCCCCGCCGGCACGGGTGGGGTGGCGACCGCAACGCGGCGGATTGCTGCCGAGCGCGACCAGAAGGTGATCGACGCACGCCGCGCCGAAGCCGAAGCGGCAGCAGCTCTTGCCGGACCGGAAGACGGAGCAGCGGACGCCATGGCCCATGACGACTCATCGGGCCCAAGCGAACTCTGATAACGCCCGCGCATCCATCAGACCCCCGCGCTCCGGCGCGGGGTTTTTTCGCTAGCGGTTTCCTTTCCCTCCGTGCTCAATCATCTTGCACAGGTTAAGCTTTCTTGACACGGTCAAGAAATGCTTTCCGACAATGCGCGCGGCGCGCTTTTCATGTCATTTGGGATGGCGGCGTTCGTTCTCAACGACACGCTGATGAAGCTTGTGTCGGGCGACCTGCCACTGTTTCAGGCGATCTTTCTGCGCGGGGTATTGACGACTCTTGCCTTTGCCCT
>SLKW01000149.1 GCA_007134405.1 Paracoccaceae bacterium | reverse complement strand
GGCAAGGCTTTCATCCTCGCTCAACCCCGGATGGTCGGCCAGCACGATCACATCGGGCGCGGCAAGCAGCAGATCGTCGAGGCTGGTGCCGTCGATCAGGTCGGCTGTCGGTTCCAGCGCCTGGCGGATGAAGTGCAGGGGCGAGAGCAGCGCCAAGGCCTCGGTCGCGTCGCGCACGTTCAGAAGCGCCACCTTGCGCCGCTGCAGGCTGTCGTCGGTCAGGCTGACCGCGCCCGCGCCGCGCGCGCCCTCGATCTGGAAGCGGGTGATGCGGTTGCGCAACTCGGGCGGCAGCACCATCGCCGCCTCTGCCGAAGTCGCACCGGCGGCAAAACTGACCGGGCCCCGCGCCAGCGCGCGTTCGGTCCCGGTCGGGTCGCGGCCCATCGCCTGGATCGTCATCTCGGCCGCGGGCAAGTCGCGACCGGCGCGGCGGGCGGTCAGCGTGACCGCGCCGCCTTCGAAACCCGCAGGCATCAGTGCCAGGACGGGTCCTTCGGGCTCGAACACGTTTACCGGGCCGCGCGCCTGCAGATCCTGCAATAGCGTCTGCCGCCCATCCCGCGCCAGCCCGTCCGACAGCCAGAGCGTTTCGACGCCCTGGGGCAGGTCGCCCAACCAGCCCGGCAGTTCAGCGGACGGCGCATAGGGCGCGGGGGACAATGCGCCCAGCCGGTCCTGCCAGTAATCCGCCGAGCGGAAGACCGGCCCATCTGCGGGCGGTTCGGTCAGCGACACGACGGCCACGGGACGGCCGGTCCGGCGCGCCTCCGACAATGCCTGGCTCACACGCTCCGTGCGGCGCGGCCAATCCCGGGCGCTGGCCCAGCTTGCGTCCATCAGCACCAGAAGCGGTCCATCGCCCGGGGCCACGGTCCGCGGGTTCAGCACCGGACCGGCCAGCGCGAGGATTAGCGCGGCCACGGCGCCGACACGCAAAAGCAGAAGCCACCAAGGTGTGCGCTGACTCTCGGGGTCCTTTTCCCGCAAGCCCAGAAGCAGCGCGATGCCCGGAAAGCGGCGCAGGACCGGCGCCGGCGGCACCGCGCGCAGAAGCCACCACAGGATCGGCAACGCCGCCAGCGCGGTCAGAATAAGGGGTGTGGTGAAACCGAGGGTGCCGAGTGTCAACATCAGCGCCTCCAGCCGCCGCCGAGCGCGTGCCAGAGCCAGAGCAGACCCGCGGTGGGCGGGCTGTCGGTATGCAGGGTGGTGAACTGCCAGCCGCCCGAGCGCGCCAACGTCGCCAGGCGGTCCTTCCGTTCGGCCAGACGCTCGCGATAGGCGTTGCGCAGATCGCCCGCGCGCAGCGTCTCGAACGACAGATGCCCCGACATCGATTCAAACCGCGTGCGCCCGTCGAAGGGGAAGCTCTCCTCGGTCGGATCGAGCACCTGCACGAGGAGCCCGCGCAGGTTCCGCGCTGCCGCCAGGTTCATCGCCGCCTCGACCGACTCGAGCGAGCCGAGGAAGTCGGAGACAAGGACCGCGTGCCCCCCCGTGGGCGTCACGCTGAGGTCGGGGGCCGCGTGCTCATCCTCGTCATCGACGGCTTCGCCCAGAGCCAGCGCCAGCTTGCCTGCCTGCGCGCGCCCGGCGCGCGGCGCCATGTCCGCACGCGCCAGTCCGACGCGTTCGCCCCCGCGCAGCAGCAGAAGCGCCAGCGCCATCGCCAACAGCCGGGCGCGGTCGCCCTTGGCCGGGCGGGTGCGGTCGCCCGAAAAGCGCATCGCCGCGCCGCCATCGACCCAGAGCGTCACGGCGCGAGCCGCCTGCCACTCGGTCTCGCGGATGAAATGCTCGTCGCTGCGGGCCGATCGCCGCCAGTCGACACGCGTGGCGCTGTCCATCGGGCCCGCCGGCCGGAATTGCCAGAACTCCACCCCCGACCCTGCCCGCCTGCGCCCATGCGCGCCGGGCAGGGCGCTGTTGGCCAGATGTTCTGCGGCGATCAAGAGCGGCGGCAGCGCCGCCGAAAGAGCCTCGGCCGACTGGCGCAGGGTGGCCGGGGTTATGCTCACGCCGCCTCCTCGATCGTGCCGGTAACCCGCCCGGCGACGCGGTCGATCACGTCGGAGAGTTGCTCGCCCCGCGCCCGGGCGGCGAAGCTGAGCGCCATTCGGTGGGTCAGCACCGGCCGTGCCAGAGCCGCCACATCCTCGGCCGAGGGCGCGAGACGCCCGGTCAGCAGCGCGCGCGCGCGCACCGCCAGCATCAACGCCTGCGCGGCGCGCGGGCCGGGACCCCAACTCAGGCTATCGGCCAGCGAGGGATCGGCCTCGGCGGTGCCGGGACGGCAGGCGCGCACCAGATCGAGGATCGCGGACACCACGCTGTCGCCCACCGGCATCCGGCGAATGAGCGCCTGCGCCTCGATCAGCGCCTCGGGCGTGAAGACCTGCCGCGCCGCGCCCTCTTCGCTGCCGGTCGTGGCCAGCAGGATGGCGCGCTCGGTGTCGCGGTCGGGATAGTCGACGTCGACCTGCACCAGGAACCGGTCGAGCTGCGCCTCGGGCAAGGGATATGTCCCCTCCTGCTCGAGCGGGTTCTGGGTGGCGAGGACATGGAAGGGCACGCCAAGCGGGCGGTGCTGGCCGGCGATCGTGACCTCGCGTTCCTGCATCGCCTGCAGGAGCGCCGACTGCGTGCGCGGGCTGGCGCGGTTGATCTCGTCCGCCATCAGGAGCTGGCAGAAGACCGGCCCCTCGATGAACCGGAAGGACCGCCGCCCCTCGGCATCGGTCTCCAGAACCTCGGAGCCGAGGATATCGGCGGGCATCAGGTCGGGCGTGAACTGGATGCGGTTCGAGGCAAGCCCCATGACCGTCGCCAGCGTATCCACCAGCCGCGTCTTGCCCAACCCAGGAAGGCCCACCAGCAGCGCATGCCCGCCCGAAAGAAGGGCAATCAGCGACAGGTCAACCACCTGTTCCTGGCCGATGAAACGCGGCTGGATCGCGCCGCGTGCTTCCTCTAGCCTGGCTCCCAAGGCCTCGATCGCCGGCAGCAGCGTGTCGGAAGGTCGGTCGGTCATGGGGCCTCCTGCGGGTGAAACCGTCTCGGGATCGACTATATGCCACGGTGAACCGGAACGCCCACCCCACGCGAGGGAAAAACCATGGACGCACAAGACAATGTGACCCCCGATGCCGAAAGCCTGGCCAAGTCGGCGAAGGCGGCGGCGAAAAAGGGCGGGCTGCCGCCGGTGCACCTGTGGAACCCGCCCTATTGCGGCGAGCTGGATATCCGCATCGCGCGGGACGGGACCTGGTACTACCTTGGCACACCCATCGGGCGGAAGCCGCTGGTGCGGCTTTTCTCGACGATCCTGAAGCTGGAGGACGGGAAATATTACCTGGTCACGCCGGTGGAGAAGGTGGGCATCCAGGTCGAGGATGCGCCCTTCGTTGCCGTGGATTTTGTGGTCGAGGGCGAGGGAAACCACCAGATCCTGACGTTCGAGACGAATGTCGGCGATCGCGTCGCCGCCGGGCCGGAGCATCCGATCCGCGTGGTGCGCGACCCCGAGAGCGGGGAGCCCTCGCCCTATGTCATGGTCCGCGCGGGGCTGGAGGCATTGATCGACCGCAAGAGCTTCTACCGCCTTGTCGAGATCGGCGCGCATGCGCAGAAGGACGGCGAAAGCTGGTTCGGACTCTGGTCGAACGGGGTCTTTTTCCCGGTCATCCCGTCGCGGGAACTGGAGGGCTGACGGGAGGCGGAGGGGGGGCAGGACCGCCCCCGACGCATATCGGTATCGCGTCGGTATCACGTCGGTATCACGTCATGACGTTGCGCGCGCCGGAGGGCGGATTTCGGCAACGGGGGCATCTGCCGGCGGTGGCCGCGATCGGCCCCCCGGAGCGCTCGACCGGCACGAAAGTCGATAGGGCCGGATTTCGGGCAGCGATGGGGCCAGGTCCGCGACAGGCCGGTTTCGGGCCGGTATCGGGCCAGTGCCGCCGTGGGAAGCGCGGCGCCCTGCCTCAGCCGCGCTTGCGGAAATGCGGCAGGAAGGCGGCGAGCACGGCGTCGGGGTTTTCTTCCATCGCGAAATGGCCCGAGACGCAGGACGAGTCGGTGACGGTGCGCGCCCACCGCCGCCAGGTGCCGGCGGGGTCGCCCGTCCGCGCCGGAAAGCCGCCCTCGGCCCAGAGGAAGTGCAAAGGCGCGGCGATGGTCAGGCCAGCGGCGCGGTCCTCGGCGTCCTGGGCGCGGTCGATGGTGGCGCCGGCGCGGTAGTCGGCACACATCGCGGTCAGGCGCGCCGGGTCCCTGGCCTGCGCCCGGTAGGACGCCAGCGCCGCCGCCGAGAAGGCCCCGAGCGACTTGCCCCGCGTCCAGCTTTTCAGCGTGTGGTCGATCCATGCGGCCGGATCGGCGCCGATCATCCGCTCGGGCAGGGGCGCGGGCTGGGCGAGGAAGGTCCAGTGATAGAGCGGGACCGCCAGCGCGGCGAAGGCGTCCCAGTATTCGACCGTCGGCAGCACCTCGATGATGCCCAGCCGCGCCACCCGTTCGGGG
>SLKW01000452.1 GCA_007134405.1 Paracoccaceae bacterium | reverse complement strand
CGAGGCACAGCGCGGCATCGAAGACCAGCCGGTCGGCGTCGGTCGCCTCATGCAGACGCAGCGCCTCGGTCGGGCAGAGGCTGGCGGCGAGGCGGAGGTCGGGCGTGCCGGTCGCCTCCAGCGCCGGGAATAGCTCGGCGGGGAGCAGGTCAGCGCCGTGCAGGGCGCGCAGATGGTCGCGGCGGGCGTGCAGCGCCGGGATATCGACCTTGCCGGCGAAAGGCTGGGCGGCGGTGACGCGGCTGCGATCCGGCGCGGGCGGGGGCGTGGTCAGGCGGCGGAACAGCTGGCGGCGGGAATAGCCTTGGCGCCGAGGGCGGTGGGGCTGCGGGGCCGATTGCGCGCGCTCTGGCGGCAGCGGGGCACGGACAACGGTGAGACGGTCCGCGTTCCGGTCCAGTTGCGCCAGATCGAACGAGGCCGCTCGCACGGCATCCGCCCAGGGTTGCGGGCACCTGCCGGAGGCGCAATCCGCGCACCAGCCGCGATCCATCAGCGTGACGGTCGCCGCGGTGCCGAGCGCGTCGCGCAGTTGCCCGGCGCCGACGCCGCCGAGGCACGGCACGACGTGTGCAGCCGGTGCCCGGTCAGTGGCGGCGACCCGGCTGCATTCGAGCGTCAGCGAAAGCGACGCGGAATCGCG
The DNA here is from genome assembly GCA_007134405.1 of Paracoccaceae bacterium. Taxonomy (GTDB): domain Bacteria; phylum Pseudomonadota; class Alphaproteobacteria; order Rhodobacterales; family Rhodobacteraceae; genus Pararhodobacter. Next base: position 3,887 of record SLKW01000452.1, on the reverse strand, counting down.
GCGTATGGCCGGGAGGTTCAGCGCCCCGGTCGGGCAGGCCGCAACGCAGCGGGCGCAGGCGGTGCAGCGGTCATGGTCCAGCTCGACCGCGCGGGTGTCGATGGCGATGGCCTGCGCGGGGCACGTCGCCGCGCAGGCGTCGCAGGCCGCGTCGGGGCGACGGATCGTGAGGCAGGCGGCCGCATCGAGCGACAGTCTTGCCGACAGATCCTGTTCTGCGCGCTCCTGCACGTAACCTCCCTGGCTGGATTCAACCCGCTGTCGCGCGTTGGCGCGGCATCGGGCGAAGTCTGGCTCCCCGCCGCAGGATACGTCAGCGCGCAGACGGAAGCATGCCGATGCGAGGCGAAATTTTCAGAGGCAAGTCGTTGTTTCAGAGCCTGTTTTTCAGGCGTTCGGGTTTCCGGACAGGCTAATCCGGGTCTTGTCCGGATTTCCGGACATCCTCGTCGGGGCGCTGCACGCCCAGCTTCTGCATCTTTTCCCACAGCGTCGTGCGACCGACGCCGAGAAGCATCGCCGCCGCGCTCATGCTGCCCGCGCTGCGGTCAAGCGCGTGCTGGATCTGCGTGCGTTCAGCTTGTTCGCGCGCCTCGGCCAGGGTGGGGAAAGCGGTGTCCGCAGCGGCTTTCGCCTCGGGGAACAGATCGGCGGGCATGATCATCTCGCCCTGGGCCAGCGCCATGGCCTGCGCGAGGCGGGCGCGAATCTCGCGGCCGTTGCCGCGCCAGTCATGGCGCAGGACCCGCGCCTCGGCCTGGGCCGAGATGCCTTTCAGCGGTGTCGCCCGGCGCCGGTTCATACCGTCGAACATGCGCGTCATCATCCACAGCGCGTCCTCGGGCCGCGCGCGCAGGGGCGGGATGGTCAGCGTCAGCGGGCTGAGGTGGAAGTAGAGATCCGGTCGCAGTTTTTCCTGCGCATCCTCGCCCTCGGTGGCCACCAGGCGCGGGCCGTCGCTGCCGGTGGCCCAGATCGAGGCCAGCAGTTGCGCCTGCACCGCGTCGGGCGCCTCGCCGATGCGCTCGAGCAGAACGATCCCCTCGCCCGCCTGCTGCCAGGCCGCCTCGGGGCCGAAGAGGCGCGCGGCATGGTCGCTTGCCTCGATCCGCGAAAGGTCCAGCGCGACCAGCGGGGCCGCGGAACGATCCGAGCGCGCGTGCAGTCGCTCGGCCGCCGCCCGCTTGCCGGTGCCGCTTTCGCCGAGGATCAGCACCGGCCCCTCCTGCGCGGCGAGGCGCGCGATCATCTCCTCGATCCGGCGCGCCTGCCGCGAGGGTCCGAAGAGTGGCCCGTCGCCTTCGAATCCCGGCGCAATCAGAAGCGACAGGCGTTCGAGCATCTGCCCCATGTCGAAGGGCTTGGTCAGGTAGTCCGCCGCCCCTGAGCGCAACAGCCGCACCGCCTGGTCGGCGCTGGCCTGTCCGGTCATGAACATGAACGGCGGCGGCACTGTGGTCTCGGATAGCTTCAGGAACAGATCCTCGCCCGAGCCGTCGCCAAGCCGGATGTCGCAGATGACCGCATCGAAGGGCCGGTGCGGGGTGCGCAGCCCCCCCAGCGCCCGCTGAAAGCCCTTGAACCAGACCACGCGCGCGCCTTCCAACTTCAGGCGCTGTTCCAGCGAGCCGCCCATGATCTCGTCATCCTCGACCAGCGCGATATGTCGCCCCTCAAGCAACGCGCGCCTCGTCCGGGGCAAGCGGCAGGTGCACGCGGATCTCGCTCAACCCCTCGGGCGACCGGCCCAACGCGATCCGCCCGCCCAGTCCCTGCACCAGTTCACGCACCAGTCGCAGCCCGACCCCGCCGCCCGGCTCGACCGAGGCATCCGACAGAAGTCGCGGGCGCAGGTGTTCGGGCAGGCCGGGGCCGCTGTCTTGGACGGCCACCACGATTGACCCCGCCTCAGGCGCAAGACGCAGCCCGATTTTCCCGCCGTATCCGGCGGCCGAACTGGCATTCAGCAGGAGGTTGAGCACAATCTGGCGCACCGGGCCGGCCGGCAACCGGTAGGGGCCGCCTTCGGGGAGGGCGACGTCCCAGCTCAGGTCCTGCCCGCGACGCTCGGCCTCGGGGCGGATCAGCAGGTTCAGATCCTCGAAATCCGGTGGCGTAAGCGCTGTCGCCTCGGGAGCCGCGCGATGGGTGTCGAGCGTCGCGCGCACCATATCGCGCATGTGACGCAAGCCGCGATCCAGTAAGTCGGCCGAACTTCGGACCACATCGGCGCGCTCCGGATAGGTACGCAACGTATCCACGGTATTCAGAAGCCCGCCCAACGGATTGTTGACCTCGTGCGCCAGCGTGCCCGCCAGTCGCCCGAGGCTGACGAAACGCTCGCGCTCGGCCAGCCGCTTCGCGGTGGCGTCGCGCTCCTCCACCGCGTGGATCAGGCGGTTGTAGGTGTCATAGAGTTGCGCGATCTCAGGGTTGCGCCGGGGGACGGCCGCTTCGGGGATGGGTTGCAGAGCGTCGGCGCTCTGCCCCATCGCGTCGGTCAGTCGGGTGACCGGCCTCAGGACGCGGCGGAGCAACGCAAAACCAACCAGTGCAGCGATCAAAGTGGCCAGGGCGTTGCCGATCACCAGGATCGCAACCGTGCGCTCCCGTTCGGCGACAAAGCCTGTCGTGTCGAACTCGATAACCAGTTTGCCCAGCGGGCGCCCCTGGAATTCCAGCACCTGCGACAGCGCGACCGTGCCATCGGCCAGATCGTAGTCTTCCGCGGTGACCGGGGTTGCGGCCGCGATCATGGCGGCCCGTTGCGCGCCGAGCGGGTGGAGGTCGGGCGACGACGACACGATGACCCGCCCCAGCGGGTCCACCAGCGTCGCGCTCAGCGGGCGCAGGGAGCCGTCGCGATGCGTCACGCGGTCCAGAAGATCGAACATTTCCCAGATATCATCGCGCACGACGAAGGGACCAACCGTCGCCTCGACCCCAGCGAATTCCAGCAATGCCAGCTCGCGCAGATGGCGTTCCTGCGTGGCGACCAGCGCCTTCAGCACGAGAAGCGAGGCCAGCAAACCTACGAGCACAAGTAGCCCTGCCGCCAGAAGCGGGCCCTTCACCATGATCGGCAGGTAAGGCGCGCGCACCGGCTCAACCCCGATCCGCGACGATCTGCATGCGCTTGGCGATTCGGTCGAAACTTTGCGCCTCGGGCGCTACAAACCCATCGAGTTGCAGCATCGCCAGCGCCCTCGCCCCGGCATCAGTGCGGGAGATGTCGACGAGCGCGGCAAGCAGCATCTGGCTCTGCGCGGCCTCGAGGGCTTCACGCGCAACGACGATGGGCGGGAAGCCGAAATCCTCGGACTCCCAGATCGTGCGGGTCTGCGCGACCAGGTCGGGTTCGGTGCGGCGCATCGCGTCCCAGACATAGCCATCGACGCTTCCGGATTGCGCCAACCCCCGCGCCACGGCGCGGACCACGTTGCGGTGGCCATAGGTGAAGAAGCTGCGCGCGAAGAAGTCCTCGGGGCGCTGTTGACGCAACAGAAGCTCGGACACGGTAACCAGGTGGCCCGAGTTGGAATCGGGGTCGGAATAGGCGTGAATGTCGCCCCGCAGATCGGCCAGATCCTGCGCCGCACGTCCCGCGGTCACAATGATCCGGGCGCGGTAATGCGGTGCGCCTTGCCACAAGGGCAGGGCAATTGCGGCCAGACGGTCGATGTTTTGCAACAGGGGATAGCCGCAGAGCCAGGCGGCGTCGATCTCGCCGATCAGCAGCAGCGCGGTCACTTCCTTGTAGCTGCGCCGTTGCACGAAATCGACCGGCCGGCCCATCTCGGCGCTGAGATGTCTGCGCAGATGTTCGAGCAACTGCCAGTCGTTGTCGAGAAAGACCGGGGTCAGACCGAAGCGGAACGGCACCGGCT
>SLKW01000220.1 GCA_007134405.1 Paracoccaceae bacterium | reverse complement strand
CTTCGCCACGGCCCCACGGCTTGCGACCGCGGTTCTCTGGGCGGCCTCACGGGACGAGGCGATGGTGGTCGAGCACCTGGTCAACCTCGGCCGGCGATCGGCTGAAGAGCGTATGGCACACCTCCTGCTGGAACTCGGGGCACGGCTGAAACTTGTGGGGATTGGCGACAGGACGGGATTCGATTGTCCCCTGACCCAGTACCATCTCGCTGATGCGCTGGGGTTGAGCGCCGTGCATGTGAACCGCATCCTTCGGCAACTGCGCGAAGAGGGCCTCGTCACCTTCCAGAAGGGGCGCGTGAAGTTCGACGATTTCGATCGGCTCACGGATCGCGCAGGGTTCGACACCGCGTATCTCGATCAGGAAGGACCTCTGCTGCGGTAGGCACCGGCACGGGGCAGGAATCACCTCAATCGCGGTCAAAGCGCTTGATCCCCATTAACCGGCCCGCCCTCATTGCTGGCCGTTCAAGCGCTCTCGCCGGTCGCAGGTGCTTTCGCGCCGGGCCCTTTTGCGGCCCCTCCTCGGTGCGTTCCACCGCCTCGCTTGCGGCCCGGGCAATGACGTGTTCAGCGCAAGGATGAGGTTGTCCAAACCGATCGGGTGGTCCTTTTCTCAAGCTGATCTGACTGGAGGCGCTTCGGGGCGACGTTCGATGGTTCCGTCCGCCCGGAACGCTCCACGAACGCTTCAAACCCGAAAACGCTTGCTTCATCCTGCTTGGTTGGATACGGGCCGGAGTCTTGCGAAGGGCGGCGTGATCTGGTGCCGGCTTCCTCATGCAACGCAGCGTCAACGATTGCGGAGTTGAGCAATGTGCTGATCCAGGTTAGCGCCGCACGGGCGGCGAACGGCGAATATGGTTCCCAGGGCGCCGAATATGGTTCCCAGGGTGCACCTGCTCGCTCGATTTGCGTGCCCGCGACCTCTACCGCAAAGTAGACACGACGAATTCGGACCGTGGACATGACTCGCATCAAGACAACCCTCAAGAAGGCCGAATTCACCGTCAAGGAGAAGCAGCCGAGCAACTACAAGTCCCGCGAGGCCGACGCCGGGCGCCGGGCCGACGCGCACTTCAGCAGGCCCGATTCTGAGGATACGGCCCTGGCAGCGCGGCGAACAATGAGCCACACGAAGCAGGCTGGCATGGGCGCGCTGGTTCATGATGACGGCGTGGCATTCCGTGTCTGGGCGCCGAACGCCGAGGCCGTGCATGTGGTCGGCGATTTCAACGACTGGGAAGTGGAGGCGAACCCCCTTGAGCACGAGGGGCGGGGCTACTGGTACGGGAGCGTCGGCGACGCGAAACTCGGCCAGGGCTACAAGTTCGCACTGCGCAATGGCGCCGCGATGATGCTGCGGATCGATCCCTACGCCCGTGCGGTGACCAATTCCGCCGGGCATGGCCTTATCGAGGCCTCGGTGCACGAGGACCGCGCCTTCGAGATTGCGCCGTGGAACCGCCTTGTCGTCTACGAGATGCACATCGGCACCTTCCAGAGGTCCGAGGAGGGCGAAACGGGCACCTTCGACGACGCGGTATCCAGGCTCGACCACCTCAAGAAACTCGGCATAAATGCGGTGCAGTTGATGCCTGCGATGGCGTTCGCGGGCGACATCTCCTGGGGGTACAACCCCGCCCATATTTTTGCCATCGAGTCGAGCTACGGCGGGCCCGAGGCGTTTCGCAGTTTCGTCCGTGCCGCTCACGAGGCAGGGATCGCGGTGGTCCTCGACGTCGTCTACAACCATTTCGGCCCATCGGACCTCGATCTCTGGCGCTTTGACGGCTGGGGCGAGGCGGACAAGGGCGGAATTTATTTCTACAACGACTGGCGCGCGGAAACACCGTGGGGGAACACACGGCCCGATTACGGCCGCAACGAGGTGCGTCAATTTATCCGTGACAATGCTCTCTACTGGCTCGACGAGTATGGCATCGACGGGCTGCGATTTGACATGACGCTCTTCATGCGCACCGTGAAGGGTGATGAGGCTGAAAACGGCGACGCGCTCGAGGATGGCTGGAGCCTCATGCGCTGGATCAACGAGGAGATCGCCGAGCGGTTTCCCGGCCGGATCACAATCGCCGAAGATCTGCGCAGCAAAGACGCAATCACCGCGAGGCCCGAGGACGGTGGCGCCGGGTTCGGCGCACAGTGGGACGCCGAATTCGTGCATCCCATCCGCGAGGTGCTCATTGCGCCCGATGACGCCCGACGCGACATGAACGCCGTGGCGCGGGCAATGACGCATGCGTACAACGGCGATCCGTTCCGCCGCGTCGTCTACACCGAATCCCACGACGAGGTCTCCAACGGCAAGGCGCGTATCGTGCACGAGATCTCGCCGGACGACCCGACCGGCTGGGCCGCGCAGAAGCGCTCGACGCTGGGCGCGGCGCTGATCCTGACGGCGCCGGGAATTCCGATGCTCTTTCAGGGGCAGGAATTCCTGCAGGGGGAATGGTTCCAGGACACGGTACCGCTCGACTGGGATCTCAGCGAGAATCACCGGGGCATCGTCCGTCTTTACCGCGACCTGATCCGGCTGCGGCTCGACCAAACTGGCGTGACGGAAGGCCTCACCGGCCGCCACACCGCCATGACCCGGGTCGACGACGACCAGAAGCTCGTCGCGTTTCGTCGCTGGCAGGAGGGGGGCGCGGGCGACGACGTGATGGTGGTCGCGAACTTCGCCCACGAACCGCGCGAGGGCTACCGCATCGGCTTTCCAGGAACTGGCCGCTGGAGGCTTCGCCTCAACACCGACTGGAAGGGCTATAGCGACGACTTCGGCGACTTCGAGAGCCGTGACATCGAGGCGGTGCAGGAGCCCTGCGACGGTATGAGTGCGTCGGGGGACATCTTTATCGGGTCCTACAGCGTGCTGATCTATTCACAGGATAGATGCGGTACCGTGCCATAACCGGCCCGATCGGTCGAAAAGGGAATCAGCTGCCCTACCGGCTGACACTCCGGTGAACGCGGATCGTGGAGTATCCAGAAGGATTTAAAGATGCGACTGTTCAGCTCCGCCATCGCTACATCCGTTTGTTCCGTTCTCCTGTTCGGTCAGCCTGCAATGGCGCAAGACCGGGCATTCGCGTTTTCTCTCACCGGGGGCGTAGGCGTTGCTCCGAGCTACTTTGGCTCCGACTCCTATACCGTCGCGCCAAGCGGGAATTTTGGCTTTACCGGGCTGCGCTTTGGCGCAACACAATGGGGCGACCCAGACGGAGCAAGGCTGTTCGCGCGTGGCATGGGGCTTCGCGGCGTCTTCCGCTACATCCCCAAGCGCCGGGGAGAAGACGAGCTTTCGGGGCTCGAGGATGTGAAAGCGTCGCTGGAGCTTGGACTGGGGCTGCACCGGACGTCGGAGTTCTGGCAGGTCTATGGCGATCTTCGCTACGGCGTCATCGGACATAGATCTTTCGCAGCCGAGATCGGCGCGAACGTCCTCTATCGCGGGGCGAGCGGGTTGGTCCTGCATGCAGGACCTCGCGCCGAGTTCGGGAGTGCGCGTTTCATGCGGACATATTTTGGCATCACGCCCGCGGAAGCATCGCCATCCCTCGCCGCCTACCAACCCGGCCGCGGCCTCTTTTCCATCGGCGTTGAGATCGGTGCCTACCAGCCGCTGAACGCCGACTGGGGAGTCTCCGGGTCGGTTCGCTATGACCGGCTGCGTGGAGGTGCCGCCGCCTCGCCTATCGTGCGGCAAGGCAGTCGCGATCAATTGACGGCGACGATCGGGATTACACGACATTTCAACCTGCGATTTTGACGCATTGGTGCGCACTGACGCGGTGTCCGCTCCCCGGCCGAATAGGCGGATTTGCGCGGACCAAATTGATGGCGAGCGAGTACAGAGAACGACCAGAAGGTACCTACTCTGTATGAGAAGCGTTCTGCCCGATCCAGATTCCAAAGAAGTCAGTCGGCAAGAACCATGTGGCGGCTCAGTTGAACGGCACATCAGGACATTTCCTCGATCGCAGTCGTAAAAGAAACCACCGCTTCGGCCCGCAGGCTGAACTGTTCTGCAGTCCGTCTGAGAGGTATCGCGTGAGTTACCGACGCATTTACAATCAATGATTTACGCGGCAGAGAAGGTTGTCTTTCAGACCCTGTTGCTCCGCCAGATAACCTATTGAAAAGTTTCTCCCAATCCGGCTGCGGCCGGATTTTCTCGTTGTTTTCGAGGGTTATGCGGGACAGGCTGTTCACCTCCCTCGGCGCCAGGAGGCCCGAAAGCGCTCTCTCGGAGCCGATATTCTCCGGACCTGATGACTGCACCAATTCGGTCAAGAGATCGCAAGCCATTGACAACGTGAACATTTTTTTCGCAATCAAGCTGAATACTTCGGCCGGGGTCGCATGTTGAGGTGGGACACAAATCCAACCCTATTGGGTTGAAGTGCCTACAGCCGATGAGCGGGCAATGTCCGCCAATCCGTCAGTTGCGCTGTGCTGCTGCCAGTCGTCGGCGTCCAGTTCACGTACGCGCGTCACAAACACCCGGTGGAAGT
>SLKW01000435.1 GCA_007134405.1 Paracoccaceae bacterium | reverse complement strand
TTGCGGACAAACCGGACCTTCGCCGCAGGTGCTCGATCATCGTTTTCCCATGCGGCGCTCCCGACATAGGAGGCGGCCGCAGATGGACGCAGTCGCGGCGGAGCACCGACGGAAGTGCGGCTGGACGCAACCGGATTGTAGACAACCATCCACGCGCGGACCGTAGCGTTGTCGCAAATGAAACTGCGCTTCTGCGTTTCCTCGCACCCGCCGAAAGTGCTCGAAATACCATCAGGGAATTCGAATACGGTGGTGATCTGTCGCCAAGCCGCGCAACCACTGCATTGAGGTCTGTTTTGACCAGTTCAAGAGACCCACGTCGATGCAACTGCGGTTCTGCTGCGCGCAGCTATGGGGACCGCGGTCCGACTCGCAACACGGAAGGGGCTCCTCGGCTGGCGCCGGGCCGGGTTTCTGCCGTCCTGCGTTGGGCTCCGCGGCGCAACTCCCGCCGGACCGCACGCAGGAAATGCGGAATGTATAATTGGTAATGATGGCGGGGCGTGTCGACGAACATGCGCGCGATCGACCGCGCATCTGCGTCGATCGCGGCGCGCATCGCAGCTGGTTCGGGCAGTACGTAGCGGCCGGAAAGTTGCGCACCCACCAAGCGAGCCTGTGCCTCCATGGCCGGCAGAAATCCCCAGGTCGCCTGCCCCTGCCAGGCGCCGATGATGCTGAGGGTCGGATCGGAAGGCAGGAAAGTTCGCATATAGAGGCAAATACGGTTGTCCGCCTTCTCGACCAGGCCCGGTGGCAGAAACGGGAAGGTGAGATGATAGCCCGTCGCGTGGATAATGGTATCGATCTCGGCGGTGGTGTCGTTGGCGAAGGTGACCCGTCGCCCTTCCGTGCGCACCGCCTGCGGTCGGATGCGGATGCGCCCGTCGCCGACGCGATTGATCAGACTGTCCGAGACTGTCGGGAAGATCGCTCCGATGCCCGCCTTCGGTCGCGGCAAGCCATGCCGCTCGGGCCGGCCCAGGACCAGCCGGTAGAGCATCGTGCCAAGCGCGTTTTCGAGCCAGAACGGTGCCAAACCGAACATGGTGGTGTCAAACACCCGATCAACCCGGATGTTGCGGATGTAGTGCGGTAGGATGTAGGTGCCGCTGCGCATGACGAGGATCGTGTCCTCGGCCGTATGACTGACATCGACAGCGAGCTGCGCGCCACTGTTGCCGTAGCCCACGACCATCACGCGCTTTCCGGCGAAGGGCTCACGCCGCCGATAGTCACGGGAATGAATTGTCTCGCCGTCGAATTTTCCGGCGATTTCGGGATAGCGCGGCGTGTTGTGGTGCCCGTTGGCCACCACCAACGCGCGATAGCCTCGCCGCTCCCCTGAAGCCAGCGTGACGGTCCACAGCTCGTCGACTCGTTCGATCTTTTCGACCCGTTCGTCAAGCCGAATGTCGGTCCGCAGACCATAATGATCGACCGCCGCTTCAAGGTACGCCTGGCATTGTGCGCGTGTCGGAAAGTCAGGGTAGTGCGACGGCATGGGAAAGTCGGAGAATTCGTAGGTGCCGCGCGGGCTGTTCATGTTCAACCGGTCCCAGGCGCAGGTGCGGCCAGGTGCCTCCTGCCAGGCCCAGATACCGCCCACCTGCGCGCGCTCGTCGAAACAGTCGAATGCGACATCGTTCTCGCGCAGGGCCTTCATCGCGGCGATACCACCGGCGCCGGCGCCGATCACACCGACGCGGTTGGTCTCGGAACGCCCGCCGGTCATGGCCGTCCCTTTTTCTCGGCTTCGGTTATCGCGGCCTCGGCGCGGTCGGAGGCGGCGCGCAGCACAGGCCGGCGCAGTGCCGCGACAGCATCGGCAGGACGGCGTGATGCCGCGAACAGCATCGATTTGCGCGCCTCGGCGATCGCACTCGACTCGACGTCGATGCCGTAGGAGCGGAAGATCGCAACGATGCGGTCGATCTCGTCATCGGTGTTTCCCTCGACAACCTCTGCCGACTTCGCGCGGCGCGGCGAGGCATGCATGTCGTCTCCTCTGTTGAACATGGTCGTTTCCTCTCGGTCAGACGGGCCAAATGCCGAAACCGAGGATGACCGCGACCGCGATGGTAGCGACAGTCCCATACGGGATAGATCCGGTCTTGTCAGGCGAGACTGCCGGCGAATCCCCGCAACAGCGCGACCAGCGCCGCCTGGCTGCGCGCGCCTGTTTTGTCGAAGGCGCGCTTGAGATGGTTGCGCGCGGTGCCGGCCCCAATTCCCAGCCGACTGGAGATGGTGGAAAGGTTGTGACCCATGCCGATCAGTGCGGCAATTTCCGCCTCGCGGCGGGTGAGCCCGAATGCCTCGCCGATGGTGGCCGCATCGAGCGTGATCTCGGTATCAGACGGCTCGACGAAAAGTGCGACGCTTGGCTCGCCCGGTGCGGCAGGCACGCCGCCGAGCCCACCGCCGGCGGCGGCATCGAAGGCCCGGATCGGCAGCACGTCGACCGTCAGGGGCGGCCGGAACGAAGGCCGCTTGAGGCTCAGCCGCGGCCGCGACGGGCTGGACGCCCGATGGCGCTCAAGGCCTGATAGTGCCAGTCGGCCGTACGTATCCGGGGGCTGTGCCGCCGAAGCAATCGCCCGACGCAAGCGCCGCGTCGCCGCTGTCGAGGCGGCAAGCAGCCCCGAAGGGCCGATCGCCAGCCCGTCGGCCTCTGCCAAAAGGCGATACGCCGCCCTGTTGCAATGGAGGACTTGGCCTCGCCAATCGGTCAGGATCACGGCGGCGCGGAGGCCCTCAATCACCTGCACCAGCCGCGCATTTTGCTGTTCGGCGGCCTGCATGCGCAGATGCAGGTCTATCGCGTTGTCGAGATGCGGCAGGAGCGCGGTGAGCAGCGCCTCGTCCTTGGCGTCGAAGTCTTCCGCATCGGGCGGCCGGCAGATTGCCACCGCGAGGCAGCCACCCGGCGCCAACGCCCGGCGGTAGAAAAAGGAATGGAACCCCCCCAGCGGGCGGACGATCTCGTTGTAATATTCCATGCGCAGGAAGTCGGCGTCCTCGATCAACCGGTTTCGGCGAACGAGCCGGCCGTCAGGCAGCGACCCAAGATCCAGGTGGTCGCGCAACTCACCGGGCTGTACCGAAACCAGCGCCTCGACAGCCTGCTGATCCACCCGCGCGCCGAGGGCGAAGCCCGGTTCGGTCTTGCCACCGGCCATCAAAATGGTGTGCCCCGCCCCCAAGAGTTCGGTGACAGCATCAAGCGCCGCAGACCACTCCTCAGGCTCCCGCGCTGCGGCGTAGAGCCGGTCGATGGTGCCAAGCAGGGCATCCTCGGGTGCCATCGTCAAGATTCCAACCGCCTCGAGTCGATTTGTCAAGTTGGCGAGGACATCAAGCGCGCGCCTTTCGATCCAGCGCGGCAAGTTGGCCCGAACATTCCGGCGATCACCCAGTCTGGGTAACGAACTTGGGCAAGAGCATACGCCCATCCGCCCTTCACGGCGCGAACTTCCAAGCAAAACCGCGTTGTCCGCTGGCAGCCGTGGGGCGAACTCATGTGCCTCACATGGGAGAATTTCCTTCTCGCTGCGCCATGGCCAATCGACTGCAATCGGCCCGGCGGAACTGCGGCACCGCAGCGTGGTAAGGGTCTGGTACCGGCATCGTGCCGGCGATGTGGTGGTGTGGGGTGGAGCGGAGGAACCTTCATGCCTGCTGCAAACCTTCCCGCCATTCGCGCGCGCCGACCAGTCTGGAACAAGGGCCGCATCGTGGGTCAGAAGCGCCCGCTCATGCCAAAACATGTCTGGGCGATCCGCGTCCGGCTCGAGATCGCGGGAAACACTCGAGGTCTTGCACTGTTCAACCTTGCGATCGACAGCAAGCTCCGCGGTTGTGATCTGGTGAGGCTCATGGTCGCCGATGTCTATGCTGCCGGTCAGGTCAAGGAGCGAGCATCAATAATCCAGAGCAAGACACAAAAGCCCGTCCGGTTCGAAATCACGGAGGGCACGCGCATGTCTCTCATCGCCTGGCTTCAGGAACCCGTGATGGTCGGCTCAAGGCATCTCTGGCCTGGCAGATTCCATGATCGGCCCCACATCTCTCCCCGACAATATGCGCGGCTCGTGAAGGGCTGGGTGTCATCGATTGGCCTCGAGCCGAGTTCATATGGCACGCATTCGATGCGCCGCACGAAGGTCGCCCAGATCTACCGCAAGACGGGCAACCTGCGCGCGGTTCAGCTTCTGCTGGGCCACACGAAGATGGATAGCACGGTGCGATACTTGGGTGTCGAACTTGAGGACGCGCTGGCCATAGCCGAAGCGGTCGAGATCTAAACGGCGGTGCCGCCGCGTCGCGGGCAGCCCAAACTGGCGTCTGGCTTTCATGGAATGCTGCGGCGCAGTTTCCACTTTCTTGCCATTCACGCCGGCTGGAGTGGGGTCCCTGGCCATCACGCGCTCCTCGCCGTTGCCGGCTGGCCGCGGCATTCCGGCCGCTCGGCCTTGCGACGGCGGGCGATGCCTGGGTGGCGATCGCTGACATGATCCATCAGGCGCTCATGGGTG
>SLKW01000184.1 GCA_007134405.1 Paracoccaceae bacterium | reverse complement strand
GCCAAGATCCTCTTGGCGCTCCGGCGCAGGTTGAGATGCTTCTTGATGCGATGCAGAAGGCCTGATGGCGGGTTGGAACTGGGTGTGTTCATGACCGGAGCGGCCGCGCTGTTAGCGCTGTGCGTCTTCATCTAACGTCCTCATCGGCTCTTAAGGTCCGAAATATCCACCTCGCGGAGGGATAATGTCCCGTTCACCGCCCGGCTTGCGCGCGAGGCTTTACCGCGGCCGAGCAACGCGCGCCCGAACCGGTCAGGGCACTATGCGGCGGTAACAGTGGGCATCGTGCCCTCGCGGCGATGGAAGCCGATCAGCGCTGTGACGTCGATATCGTTGACGCTGTCGCCATAGGTCAGGCAGAAGGTCTCGTCGCCGATATAGTCGCGCACCCGCCGCAGCCGGCCACCGGTCATGGTTTCAAGCCCTGTATTGGCCACGTGACCCGCCATGGTTCAGTGACAACACGCTCGACCTCAATGGTGTTCGTGGCAGGGTCGATCGTGAAGTCACCCTCGGAGTGGAAGTAATCGAGAAAGTATTTCTTGATCACGTGACCCTTGTAGCCACAGCAGATCACGAAATCGGTGAGACCATGCGTGGCGTAGATCTTCATGATGTGCCACAGGATCGGCATTCCACCGATCTTGACCATGGGTTTGGGGATGGTTGCGGTTTCCTCGCTGATCCGTGTTCCGTAACCACCTGCGAAAATCACGACTTTCATAACAACTTCCTGAATTTCCGGCGCACCGTAGCGGGTTCGTCGTGGTGCCTTTCTGCGATGGACCGTAACACACGGATTTCGCCGGCACCAAAGAATTTATAGTTAATTTTCCGCATATTACGCATGAATCTGATTGCCTCGCGCTGGCGAGGCGATGCCCTGAAGATCACAGAGGCTTACTTCGCTCCGAAGCCGGTGCACATCACGCGCATGGTTTCCCGGATGATCCGCAGGTCGAGGGCGATCGCCGACTTATGTACATAGAACCGGTCGAGTCGGGCCTTGCGCTGCATCGCGCGTGGTGTATCGGCGTATCCTGACCGAACCTGGGCAAGGCCGGTGATCCCCGGCTTCACTTGGAAACGGTCACGGTAATGTGGGATCTCGTCGATGCCGCGAAGCGCATGCTCCCAAGCGTCGGGCCGGGGACCGATGAGAGTCATCTCTCCCCGGAGGATGTTGATCGCGTTCGGGAGCTCATCGATTCGCGTGGTCCGCAGGAAGCGACCAAGTGCAGTGATTCGATGCTTCTCCACCGGGGCATCGAAAGCCCGCACCGCCTCCGTACTCGGCCTCATCGTGCGGAACTTCCACATCGTGAAGGGTTTTCCTTCCATGCCCATGCGGGACTGACGGTAGAAGACCGGCCCAGGGTTCAGAAAAGGATTCACAATGAACAGTATCGCCGCGACCAAGCCGATGATCGGCATAACGGCCACGGAAAAAAGAAAGTCAATGCCGCGCTTGAAGGCGCGATACTGCAATGTCCAGGACTGAGTCGACTTCAAAGATACGGGTGTGGAAAAAATCGGCTCGGCGACCGGGGCCGCTCGAATCTTATCGATCTTCATGTAATCGCCCCCAAAACAAACGCACACAAAAACCTGCCCCTAGCAGACAGTGCCTTCGGCACGGGGCAGTCAGGCGAATTTTCGAGGAATTTTAGAAGAAAATAAAGCTATTTCTTGAGATTTCGACAACTTACACGTGCAGCCTGATAACAGGCCGCTGCTCACCCGTCATGGTTGACTGCCCGTCCGAAACGCCTATGGGGGTGGACGCTCCGGACGGGCAAGGGGTTTTAATCAGTCAAACCCAGCTCTTTATCGATCAGACGCCGCGGCGGCGGCACGAACGGATTGATGGCAGCAAGGACGCTTGCGATCTCCTGGTTGATGTTGTCGGCAAGATAGAGCACGTCGCCATCGCCAACGCCGAAATTCTGCGTTACGAAAAGGATCGTCGGTTCGCGGAAGTCGAAGCGGAAAATGGTGGGCACCATCGGCCCGGCGAAATTCGACACATCCGTCCCCATGGCGGCAACGACATCGCGCGGCATCTCGCGGTAAAGGAAAATCCCGCGCCGATCCCCGCTTGCGCCCCGGAAGCCCCCGATGCGGCCAAGCGCATCGGTGAGGGTCACTTGCGGCTCGTTGAAGGTCAGCGTCGTATTCACCCCTCCGGCCCCGACGACGGCCAATCTCTTTTCTGGCGGCTCGATGGAGATAACGTCGCCTGGCAAGGCGTGAATGTTGAAGCGCGGTTGTGCGAACAGCGTATCAAGCGGTATCGTCCGGGTTTGACCCCGTCGGCTGAGGGAAACCCGAAGATCCTCGGGGCGTCCCTGCGTTCCGCCGGCCGCAGCAATGAGGTCGACAAGGCGTGTATCCACTTCGTTGAGCGGAATGCTTCCGGTTTGCCTTACCTGGCCGAGCAGCGTCGTGCGTGCGCTGCGGCGGTCCACCATTTGGACAATGACCTCCGGACTGACGAGAACCTCGCTAAGCCTCTCGCGCAGTGCGTTCTCGAATGCGGGGATCGACTGCCCACGGGCGTTGACCCGCCCGACCGGCGGGACGCTGACCGTGCCGGCTTCGCTGACCGTTTGCGCCGGCAACGTGGTGGTCGAAATCGGCGACAGGGCGCTTCCGCCGAAATCGACAAAACCGTCCGTTCTGGTATTCACAATGGTGATCTGAAGCACGTCGCCCGGGCCGATCACGACCCCCGTGGGGCCAGTATCGGGAAAGAAGCTCGGCGTCTCTACAAGCGCCCGGGAAGCTTGCTGTGCGACGGCCCTATCAACCTCGATCACTGCGTAACGCTCGGCGACCTGGCGCGCGACGACTGTGGCGTTTGGAGAATTCACGATGTTGGCGGTTCGTGGGCCGCTACTGGCACAGGCCGTGAGGCCGAACACCACCAAGCCGGTGGTTGCGGCCCGAAGCACGTTATTGTTGCTGATCATTTTGTGTCCCGTTTGCGTTCCGTTGCGTGAAGCCGTCGCATTTTTTTGAGAGCATTGCGGAACTTGAAACTACCGGCAAGGCTGCACCCCTCGCAATCACAGCTATTGTTGGCTAAGTGCAACACTTGTTCGTCGCGTGTCGGCGCCGTTCCGCCGGGCTTTGGAAAAAGGTAATCGATCAACGAGTATATTCTTGCTGCAATGATGGATCTCTTCCGGCACCCCTTGAAAGTCCCGTCTCATCGACCGCCGCGCGTGGCCGAAACCGACCGCATCTATGCTGTGGGCGATATTCATGGTCGGTTCGATCTGATGGTCGCGCTGCTTGACCAGATCCAGGCGGATGCCGAAATCCATAACGACCGGCGGCGTGCACGCATCGTTTTTCTTGGCGATTATATCGACCGCGGGGATGACAGCCGTGCGGTGCTGAACACGATCCTTGAGTTGTCCGGGCCGAAAAGTCCCGATCTGATCTTTTTGCGCGGTAACCACGAAGCAGCTCTGATGGCTTTTCTCGACGACCCGGTTGCGGGTCGGGCTTGGCTCGGATATGGCGCCAAACAGACCATCGCAAGCTATGGTCTACCGCCGGTCTCGTCGCGCGTCACCGATACCCAGCAATTGCACGATCTGCGCGACCAACTTGCCGCCGCGATGGGACCGCAGATCGACGTTCTCAGAGCGATGCCAACGCATTTCGTTTCGGGAAACGTGCTCTTTACCCATGCGGGAGCCAGCCCGCAGCGACCGCTGCAGGATACGAAGGCGATGGTATGGGGGCATCCCGAGTTTCCCCAGAACGGACCGGTTCAGGGCTTGCGCGTGGTGCATGGCCATTACGACTATATTGAGCCGGTGAGTGATGCCGGACGCATCTGCGTCGATACAGGGGCCTACTATACAGGGCGGCTTACGGCGGTGCGTCTGGACAGCGGTGAAGCCTTCCTGACAGCCGGCCCATAGCCTACCGGCCGCCGCCGAGCGCAGACGACTCCCGCTGCGCCGCAGAAGCTCGCGCCCGTTTCATGCATCGCCTCGTTTTTCTTTTGTGTCATCCCACCGGTCAAAAATGCGGCGCGCGACCCCGCAGAGTTGATCATGCACGCTGCCGGCAGGCTTGCGCGCTGCAAATGGATGACCTAAGCGCGAAAAGCAGTTATTGGTACATTCGCAACTGATCGGTAAGATACACCGATCTGCGAGACCCGTGGAACAGGTCCCGCTCGCCAGTTTGAGGTCGCTTGAGGTATTGTGATGAATTTTGAGAACCGTGTCAAAGGCTCGTATGCGACCACGGCCGATCACTCGGATCGACAGCCCGATACCTTTGGCGAGATCGATCTGCGGGCACTGTTCCTGAAACTCTGGCGTGGCAAATGGATCGTGATGCTCAGCATCCTGATCTTTGGCGCCATAGGGTATATGTCGGCATCGCAGATCGAGCCGACCTACAAGGCGACGGCCAAGGTGATGTTCGAGCCCAACCGCGAGAACGTCATCAACCTCGATCAGGTCTTGGTGAACGCGGATATCAGGGAAAACACGCTGCAGAATCAGATTGAAATCCTGCGCTCG
>SLKW01000326.1 GCA_007134405.1 Paracoccaceae bacterium | reverse complement strand
CATCCTCGGCATGGGCGATATCGTCGCGCTCGTGGAAAAGGCGCAGGCCACGCTCGAGGCCGAACAGGCCGAGCGCATGATGAAGCGCTTCCAGAAGGGTCAGTTCAACATGAACGACCTGAAGGGCCAGCTCGAACAGATGATGAAGATGGGCGGCATGCAAAGCGTCATGGGGATGATGCCGGGCATGGGCAAGATGCAGAAACAGGCCGAGGCCGCGGGTTTCGACGACAAGATGCTGCGCCGCCAGGTCGCGCTCATCAATTCGATGACGAAAAAGGAGCGCGCCCAGCCCGACATCCTGCAGGCCAGCCGCAAGAAGCGCATCGCGGCGGGCGCGGGGCTGGAGGTGTCCGAGCTCAACAAACTTCTCAAGATGCAGCGCCAAATGTCTGACGTCATGAAGAAAATGGGCAAGGGCGGGATGCTCAAGCAGGCCATGCGGCAGATGTTCGGCAAGGGCGGCGCGCCCGACCCGGCGAAGATGGACGCCGAAGCCATGCGCGCCGCCGCGCAGCAGTTGCAGGGCCGGATGCCGGGCGGCATGGGCGGCATGGGCGGCGGCATGAACCTGCCCGGCGGTCTTTCGGGGCTGGGCAAGAAACGATGATCCGCCTCGATCCGCCCGTCACGCTGGAAACCGAACGGCTGGCCCTGCGCCAGCCGGCGGCGGCGGATTGGGAACCGGCGGCGGCCTTCATGACCTCGCCGCGCACCGAATATGTCGGCGGCACCGAGGATCGGTCCGAAGTGTGGACGGTCTTCGCCCATATGGTCGGCCATTGGGTCCTGCGCGGCTACGGGATGTTCGTCTATTGCGAGCGCGGCACCGGTCGGCGGCTGGGCATGGCGGGCCCGCTCTACCCGGTCGGCTGGGCCGAGCCCGAGATCGGCTGGTCGCTCTGGTCCGGCGCGGACGAGGGCAAGGGCTATGCCTCCGAAGCGGTGCGCGCGACGCGCGAGCACGCCTACCGGGCCCTCGGCTGGACAACCGCGATCAGCTATATCGATCCGCGCAACACCCGCTCGATCCGCCTGGCCGAGCGTCTGGGCGCCACCCCCGACCCCTCGGTCGCGCATCCGTTCGGCGACAATCCCTGCACCACCTACCGCCACCCCGCGCCCGAGGCCGCGGCATGAGCGTCCTGAGCATCGCACTGACCGGCGTTCCGGTCCTGCAGGCGCCGCGGCTGGTCCTGCGCGCCCCGGCGCCCGGCGATTTCGAACCCTTCGCGGCCTATTGCGCCTCCGGGCGGTCGCGCTTCACCGGCGGACCGCTCGACCGCAACCTTGCCTGGCGGGCGTTCTGCAGCATCACCGGCAACTGGGTGCAGCGCGGCTATGCGTTCTTCGTGATCGCCGACCGCGCCAGCGGCCGCGCCCTCGGCATGGCCGGGCCGTGGTTCCCCGAAGGCTGGCCCGAGCCCGAGATCGGCTGGCAGATCTGGGACCTGGCCGACGAGGGGCAGGGCTACGCGCGCGAGGCCGCCGAGGCGGCGCGCGGCTTCGCCTACGAGGTGCTGGGCTGGCCGACCGCGATCAGTCTCATCGTCGAGGGCAACACCCGCAGCCAGGCGCTCGCGCGCCGGCTGGGTTGCATCCCCGACGGCATCTTCACCCATGCGCAACTCGGCACCTGCGCGATCTGGCGTCACCCCGCACCCGAGGCGCTGGCCGATGGCGGGATGGAGGCCTACGCATGACCGCCCCGCACCTGACCCCGATCCCCGGCCCCGCCGCCGATTTCGCCGCTCGGCTGCGCGACGCGCTGCCGGTGCTGGAGACCGAGCGCTGCCGGTTGCGCGCCCCGCGGCTCGAAGATGCCGAAGCCTGGATCGAGATCGTGGTGCCCGATTCCGAGGGGCATCTGGGCGGCCCGCACGACCCCGACGGCGCCTTCGTTGACTTCGCCGCCACCGTCGGCACCTGGCTCCTGCGCGGCCACGGGCTCTGGACGGTGACCGACAAGGCCGGCGCGGTGCTGGGCTTCGTGCTCATCGGCTTCGAGCCCGGCGACGCGGAGCCGGAACTCGGCTTCCTCTTCCGCGCGCACGCCCGCGGCAAGGGCTATGCCTTCGAGGCCGCCGCCGCCGCCCGCGACCACGCGCTCGGCGCGCTGGGCCTGCCCGGCCTCGTCAGCTACATCGCGCCCGGCAACGCTGCCTCGCGCCGGCTGGCCGAGCGGCTGGGCGCGCGCCTCGACGGCATTGCCGCCTACGACACCGACCCGGAGCCATCCGAGATCTGGCGCCACGCGCCGGGGAGGGCCGCATGACCCCCGCCCGCCCGACCGAAATGAACAGCCGCAAGGTTAACGACATGCTGCCCCAGCGACCGGCGTTCTGCCACCCGCTTGCCACCCGCTTGCCACCCGCTTGCCACACGCCTGCCACACGCCTGCCAGCGCCGCAAATCCGGGCCGCCACCACCCCGCGGGTGCGCCCATGAGCACCATCCCCACCACCGACGCCAAAACCGACGGCGACACCGATGCCCGTCGCGCCGAGGCGCTGCTCAGCGGCCACCGCGCCTCGATCGACCGTCTGGATGCGATCCTCGTCTACACGCTGGCCGAACGCTTCAAGCACACCCAGGCGGTGGGCCGGCTGAAGGCCGAACACGACCTGCCGCCCTCGGACCCCGCGCGCGAGGCGCGGCAGATCGAGCGGCTGGAGGCGCTGGCCCTGGAGGCCGATCTCGACCCGGAATTTGCCAGGAAATTCCTCGGCTTCATCATCTCCGAGGTGATCCGTCACCACGAGCGGATGCAAGGCTGAACGGATACCGGGCCACCCGGCCCACCCACCAACCGGGCGCTGCGCCCAAAACGCCATAGACAGGAGAAACACCATGGCAACCAAGATCAGACTCGCCCGCGGCGGCTCCAAGAAGCGCCCGCATTATTCCATCGTCGTCGCCGACAGCCGGATGCCGCGCGACGGCCGATTCCTTGCGAAGCTGGGCACATACAACCCGCTTCTGGCCAAGGACGACGAGAACCGCGTGAAGCTCGACCTCGACCTGGCGAAGGCCTGGCTGGACAAGGGCGCCCAGCCCACCGACCGCATCGCGCGCTTCCTCGAAGCCGCGGGCGTCAAGCCCAAGGCCGAGCGCGCCAACCCCAAGAAGGCCCAGCCCGGCAAGAAGGCCGTCGAACGCGCCAAGGAGCGCGCCGAAAAGGCCGAGGCCGCAACCGCCGAGTGAGCGTGCAGGGGGGCTGTCTGCCCCCCTCTGCCCCTGGGGGGCATTCACCCCCCCGAGCGTTTTTCGGGCGATATGAAGGGTGGGGCGCATGGACCGCAACAAGGTCTGCGTGGGCGCGATCGCCGGGGCCTTCGGGGTCCGGGGCGAGGTGCGGCTGAAAAGCTTCTGCGCCGAGCCCGGCGCCATCGCCACCTACGGGCCCCTGCTTGCGGAAGACGGGCGCAGCTACAGCGTGAGCCTCGGCCCGCCGGTCACCAACGGGATTGCCGCGCGCCTCTCGGGCATCGAGACGCGCGAGGCGGCCGAGGCGCTGCGCGGCCAGCGGCTCTATGTCGACCGCGACCGCTTGCCCGCGCTGCCGGATGACGAATTCTACCACGCCGATCTGATCGGGCTCGAGGTGCGCGACGCGGGCGGCGCGCTGCTTGGCCGCGTGGCCGCGGTGCTCAACCACGGCGCTGGCGATCTGCTGGAGGTGCGTCCGCCGCAGGGCGCGGCGATCCTGCTGCCCTTCACCCGCGCGGTGGTGCCGACGGTCGATCTGACCGCGGGCCGCATCGTGGCCGACCCGCCCGAAGGGCTGATCGAATGAGCGGCGCGGAGGACGCCGACCCGCCGAAGCCGCGTTCGTTCGGGCGGATCAAGCCCTCCGTCTCGCTCACGCCGCGGGCACTGATGGACGGGCCGCCGCGCATCGCCGGGGCCTGGACCGCACGGGTCGTCACGCTCTTTCCCGAGGCGTTCCCCGGCATCCTGGGGCTGTCGCTGACGGGCAAGGCGCTCGATCAGGGCCTGTGGGCGCTGGAGCCCATCGATCTGCGACCCTTCGGCGAGGGCAGGCACCGCAATGTCGACGAGCCACCTGCGGGCGGCGGGGCGGGAATGGTCCTGCGCGCCGACGTGATGGCGCAGGCGCTGGCCGTTGCGCAGGCCGGCACGCCGGGGCGCGATCGCTGGCCGCTGGTCTACCTGTCGCCCCGCGGCGCGCGGTTCGATCAGGCGATGGCGCGGCGTTTCGCGGCGGCGGAGGGAATGACACTGATCTGCGGTCGGTTCGAGGGTCTGGACCAGCGCGTGATCGACCATTTCGGCATCGAGGAGGTCAGCCTCGGCGATTTCGTCCTGACCGGCGGCGAGATCGCCGCACAGGCCTTGATTGATGCCACCGTCAGGCTTATACCGCGCGTGCTCGGGAATCAGGGATCATTGGAGGAGGAATCCTTCAGTGAAGGTCTGCTGGAACACCCGCAGTATACGAAACCCGCCGTCTGGGAAGGCCGCGCGATACCGGAAGTGCTCTTGTCCGGCCATCACGCGAAGATCGCCGCCTGGCGGAGGGAGATGGCCGAAAGGCTG
>SLKW01000233.1 GCA_007134405.1 Paracoccaceae bacterium | reverse complement strand
TGCTGCAGTTCGGCCAGGTCAAGCAGGTCCGCACCGACCCCGGCCTCGGCGTGCGCATCCCCTTCATCCAGGAGGTCGTGCGCTATGACGCCCGCATCCTGGGGCTGCAGACGCAGCCGCTGGAGGTCACGCCGCTCGATGATCGGCGCCTCGTCGTCGACGCCTTCGCGCGCTGGCGGATCACCGATGTCGAACGCTTCCGCCAGGCCGTCGGCATGGAGGGCATTCGCGCCGCGCAGGTCCGCATCGAGCGGGTCATGAATGCCGCGATCCGCGAAGTTCTAGGTGCCGTGCCGTCGGGCGCCGTGCTGTCCGAGGACCGGACGGTGCTGATGAACCGCATCCGCGACCGCGCCCGGCGCGAGGCCGGGGGCCTCGGGATCGAGGTCATCGACGTGCGCCTGACGCGCACCGACCTGCCCGAGCAGAACCTGGCCGCGACCTTCGCCCGGATGCGCGCCGAGCGCGAGCGCGAGGCCGCCGACGAGATCGCCCGCGGTAACGAGGCCGCGCAGCGCGTCCGCGCGCTCGCCGACCGGACGGTGGTGGAGCTCGTCTCCTCGGCCCGCCGGGAATCCGAGATCATCCGCGGTGAGGCTGATGCCGAGCGCAACCGGGTCTATGCCGATGCCTTCGGCCGCGATCCGGAGTTCTTCGCCTTCACCCGCTCGCTGACCTCCTACGAGCGCGCGCTGCGCAACCAGCGCACCGCGATGGTGCTGAGCCCCGACAGCGAGTTCTTCCAGTTCCTGCGCACCGACGGGATGGGCCAATTGCTGGCCGCCGGCGGCGGCGAGCAAGAAGAGCTCCAGATACCGCCGGCAACCGCCGAAGGTATGCCCGAGGATCCGGAAGACGAAGCCGGGACCGAAGGCACGGACATCACCAACTGACGCTGAGAGGCCCGCACCTGGCATTCCGGGTGCGGGCCATTTCTCTTCTCCCGTGACCGGCACTCCCATCCCCACCCGCAATGCCAAGGACCCCTCGCTCGAACAGGGCGAGAAAGTTGTTGGCGAGTTGCGCTCCGATCGCGGTCGGTACTGGCGCGACCACGCGATTCTCGCACTGCTCGGTATGGCGGGCGCTGGCACGGTTCTCTGGCTGATCGGAAGCGAACACGCCGCCATCGGCGCCCTCGGCGCCATCCTGGCCCTGGCCGTGCGTGGCGCCTATCTGGCCAGCGAACAGCTTTCGATGCGCTGGCTCGTCACCGACCGCCGCATCATCCTGCCCAGCGGTGGCGCCGTGATGCTGCTCGAGATCGATACCCTGCGCAAGCTCATGGGCGACATGCAGATCGTGACCCGCAGCGGCGACAAGCACCTGATCAAGCACCTCGCCGACCCCGAGGCCGCGATTGCAATGATCTCCGACGCCAAGACCCGTCGCGCACGGCGCAAGCGCGCCTGACCCAGCCATCGGGCACGGGCGGCTCGTTTTTCCCACGGCCTGAACCGGCGATTGACAACCCGTCCGCGCGCCCACACTCTGCGCAGGGCTACGCCGACGCGCGCGCTCCACAGTCCGACGAAAGGTTGCCCGAATGACCGCCATCACCCTTCTCGACGGCGGCATGGGCCAGGAACTCCTCCGGCGCGCGGGCGATGCGCCGCATCCGCTCTGGGCCACCAAGGTCATGCTCGACCATCCCGGTCTGGTTCAGGCCGTCCATGCGGACTATTTCGCCGCCGGCGCGACGATCGCCACCACGAACACCTACGCCATCCATCACGACCGCCTGGCGAAACACGGGCTTGATGACCGCTTCGCGGACCTCCACAACGCCGCGCTGGCCGAGGCCGAGGCCGCCCGCGACGCACACGGTTTCGGTCGGCTTGCCGGCTCCATCGGTCCCCTCGTCGCCTCCTACCGGCCTGATGCGCACCCGGCTCACGACCAGGCGACCGCGCTTTATACCGAAGTCGCCGCACTGCTTGCGCCGCGCTGCGACCTGTTGCTGGGCGAAACCGTCGCCTCGGTCGCCCATGCCCGCGCGCTGATTGCCGGCGCAAGGCCGGTGGCCGAGGCGCAGGGCATCCCCCTCTGGCTCGCTGTCACCGTCGATGACCGCGACGGCACGCGCCTGCGCTCGGGCGAACCCATCGCCGATCTGAAGGGCCACCTCGACGGCGTCGCAGCCCTCCTCGCCAATTGCTCGGCGCCCGAGGCGATGGACCAGGCGATGCCGCATCTTCAGGCGCACGGCCTGCCCTTCGGCGCGTATGCAAACGGTTTCCAGCAGATCACCGCCGACTTCCTGAAAGAGAACCCGACCGTCGACGCGCTCAACGCGCGGCCCGAGCTGACGCCCGACAGGTATGCCGACTTCGCGCTGGGATGGGTTGCCCAAGGCGCGACCATCGTCGGCGGCTGCTGCGAAACCGGGCCCGCGCATATCGCCGAGATCGGTCGTCGCCTGCGCGCCGCCGGCCATGCGCTTGCCTGAACCCGCTGCCCCGCAAGCTGCGCGCATGCGCGCAATTCTGTAAGCCTCTGATTCTCCTGTTGATAATAGCTCCGTTAACCATATTGAAACCTTCGGCACAGCCTTTGCGTACGTGCCGCGCCACTGCCGGCCTTCCGGGGGGCGCCGAAAAGGTCAGGCACGATGTTTGAAAACGGGATCGCGGCGAATACGCGGTTCCGCCCCTTGAAGCCCGCCGAAAAGCCGGCTCAACCAGTTGAAATCTGGTTAAGAAAATTAGCGAAGCCATTTAATATCAGGATATTGCAGGCTTGTGCGCGCGCGCACAAGGCACCAGGCCGGGCCACCGATCCCGTCACCCGTCCCGACGACGCGCCGCCTTTTCGTCGAGGCCGGAGCGCCCCTCGCGCCGGGCGAGTTCGGCCTCGATCTCGGCGAGCGTCACGCCACGGGCGGCGCACATGACCAGCAGGTGATAGATTACATCCGCCGCCTCCTCGGTCAGGCGGGCGCGGTCGCCGCGCACCGCTTCGATTACCGCCTCGACGGCCTCCTCGCCGAATTTCTCGGCGCATTTCTCGGGGCCCTTGGCCAGCAGTTTCGCGGTCCAGCTGCCGTCGGGGTCCGCGTCCCGGCGCGCGACGATGGTCGCCGCCAGTCGGTCGAGGGGGGAGTCGGACGTGCTCATGCCAGCCGCACCGGAATGCCCGCTGCGGCCATATGGGCCTTGGCCTCGGCGATGGTGTGCTCGCCGAAATGGAAGATCGACGCCGCCAGCACAGCCGAGGCCCCGGCCTTGGTCACGCCCTCGACCAGATGATCCAGCGTGCCCACCCCGCCCGAGGCGATGACCGGGATCGGGACCGCATCGACGATGGCGCGCGTCAGTTCCAGGTTGAACCCCGCCCGCGTGCCGTCGCGGTCCATCGAGGTGAGCAGGATCTCTCCCGCGCCCTTCTCGGCCACCGTGCGGGCGAATGCGACGGCATCCACCCCGGTCGGCCGCCGCCCGCCGTGGGTGAAGATCTCCCACCGGCCGGGTTCTACGGTCTTGGCGTCGATGGCGGTGACGATGCACTGGCTGCCGAAACGGTCGGCGGCGCGGGCGACCACGTCGGGGTCGGCGACGGCGGCGGAGTTGAAGCTGACCTTGTCGGCGCCCGCCAGAAGCAGCGCGCGCACATCCTCGACCGAGCGGACGCCGCCGCCGACGGTGAGCGGCATGAAGCATTGCTCGGCCGTGCGCGTCACCAGATCGAACATCGTGCCACGGTTTTCATGCGTGGCGTGGATGTCGAGGAAGCACAGCTCGTCGGCGCCCGCCGCGTCGTAGGCTTTCGCCGCCTCGACCGGGTCGCCGGCGTCGATCAGGTTGACGAAATTCACCCCCTTGACCACGCGGCCATCGGCGACGTCGAGGCAGGGGATGATGCGGGTCTTCAGCATGGGCCGCGTTTACACCCCCCGCGCGCGCCGACACAAGAGCCGCCATGCGTTCCCTTGCCGCCCTGCCCCTGCTTCTGGCCGCCTGCGCCGCGCCCATGGCCGTGCCGGTCGCCGCGCCGCAGCCATCGCCGGCCGAGCGGATCGCGGCGGAATGCCGGCTGCTGGAGCGCGCGCAGGAAGCGACCGCGGCGCGCGGGCTGCGGGCCTGGCCGGACGTGCTGATCGGCTGCCCGGGCCATGCGGAGGCCGAGAACGCGATGACGCTGGCGCAGGCTTCGGAGGCGACGCGGCGCGCCAATGCCGCGCAGCTGCCCGAGGCGGTGCGGGCGCAGGGCGCGCGGGCCGAGACGGTCTACCGGCGCATGATCACGCGGGGCGTGCCGGTCGCGGTGGCCGAGAGCCTGGCCGCGACGCCGGAATTCGCCGAGGCGGCGCGCTGAGCGCGGCCAAGGACACGGATTCGGCCACCGGTCCGCTGGCGGACCATTCGACATCGAACTGATATAAAAAGACAATTTGAGAAAATTAACCGCAATGAAACCATTGCGGCGGGCCCGAAATCAGCGCTTCAGCGCGGCAAGCGCCTCGGCCAGGTCGAGCTTGCCGTCGTAGAGCGCGCGGCCCGAGATGGCGCCGGAAATCACACCGGTCTCCCTGAGCGCGATCAGGTCGCCAAGCGAGGACACCCCACCCGAG
>SLKW01000336.1 GCA_007134405.1 Paracoccaceae bacterium | reverse complement strand
GGCAGCGCCGCGGCGCCGAAATCGACCACCACGCCGGCCCCCGGACCCGCCGCCACCAGACAGCGCGCGGCGCGCCGCGCCGTGTCGTCCTGGGTGGCGTTCACCACCACCATGACCGGGCAGGCCGCGGCACCCGCTTGCGGCAGGAGCGCGCGCAAACAGGCCTCGATGCGCGCCGCCTCGTTGCAGGCGGGAACGATGATCGCGCCAGGAGTGCCGGCTGAGGAGGCGTCCGGGGGGCCAAGGCGCGGCATGGCGTCCGGAACACTCGGGACCATGCCGCGCAACCGCAGGCGCACGGCCAACTGATACGGGTCTGCCATCGTTCTTCTGTCTGCAAAGGGCCGCGCTCTGGCGTGTCGAGTCTCAACCCGAAACTTCCGCCCTCGGTTCCCGCCACCGTCTGAGCCTGAACCGGCGCCTCACCCTTCGGCCTTAGAGTCCGATTCAAAACTCTGTGCGTGATGTCATGACCTTGCCAACATGCGGGTAACGCGCCTGATGTGGGCGATGAGGAGCCATGCCTCTGCGCTGGCGATGGTTTTTTCCCAGTCTTTCGCCATACGGCGGCACCTTCCCAGCCACGCGAGGGTGCGTTCTATCACCCAGCGTCGCGGGATGACTTCGAAGCCCTGCGCGGTGTCGGAGCGTTTGACGATTTGCAACGTCCAGCGCCCGATCTTTTGCAGAGCATCCTTTAGTTTAGGCCCCGCATATCCGCCATCAGCGAAGACATGACGCAGCAGCGGATAGGTGGTCGACATGGACTTCAGCAGGTTCGGCGCGCCGTCACGATCCTGGATATCGGCACCATGCACGACAAGTCCGATCAGAAGCCCGATGGTATCAGTGACAATGTGACGCTTGCGCCCCTTGATCCGCTTGCCGGCGTCATAGCCTGTGATCCCGCCACTTTCGGTGGTTTTTATGCTCTGGCTGTCGATCACGCCCGCAGTCGGGTCCGCCGCGCGCCCTTCGGCCTGGCGCGCCACCGCGACGAGCTGGCGGTTCAATTCTGCCAGCAGACCGTTGTCGCGCCAGTCGTAGAAGTAGCGCCGCACCGTCGAAACGGGCGGAAAGTCGTTCGGCAGCATCCGCCACTGACAGCCGGTCGTCGCGATGTAGAGGATCGCATCGAAGACGTCGCGCAGATCGGTCGTGCGCGGACGACCGACCTTCCTGGGCGCAGGCATCAGCGGCGCGACCAGCGCCCACTCCGCATCGCTCGCATCACTTGCGTATTTGCCGCCGCTGCGCTCATAACGGCGACGGGTGAATTCAGTCCAGGCCATCGAGATCTCCGTTCTGTCTTGCAAAACAAACAGAATCACAGCCCCCTGATTTCACCCAACTCTTTTCGGATCAGCCTCTTAGGCGTGCGCGGAGCACCCCTCTGGGGATCCTCCGTCTTCTGGTCCACCAGATCCGACAGGGCGGGCTGCGGGCCGGCCTCGTCCGGCGCCGTCGCAGGCGCCGTGCGGGGCTTGAGCATCTCGCCGCCCGCCTGCCCTGCCCCGGGCATCGACACCACGTCGGCGCGCGTCTTCGGCAGGGCCCAGGGTTGTTCGGCCTGAAGATAGGCCAGCAGCGCCTCGCGCACGTGGCAGCGCAGATCGAACGCCTTGCCCGCATGGCTGGCGCTGGCGAGGATCCGCACCTCGACCTGGTTTTCGGTGAAGTCGGTCACCTGCAGCACGAAGACCTCGCCATCCCAGAGGGGCGAGGCCTTCACCACCCGCTCGGCCTCGCGGCGCAGGTCGGGGATCGACACCTCGTGATCGAGATAGAGCATGACCGACCCGATCAGGGCGGCATCCCGCCGCGTCCAGTTCTGGAAGGGCTGATCCAGGAAATGGTGCAGCGGCACGACCAGGCGGCGCCGGTCCCAGATCCGCACCACGACATAGGTGGCCGTGATCTCCTCGATATTGCCCCATTCGCCCTCGACGATCACGGCGTCATCGACCCGGATGGGTTGCGTGAGGGCGATCTGGATCCCGGCGATCAGGTTCCTGAGCACCGGTTGCAGCGCAAGGCCGATGATGAGACCCGCCGCCCCCGCCGAGGCGAGCAGGCTGACCCCGTACTGGCGCACCCCATCGATCATCATCAGGGCCGTGGCGAAGCCCACCACGAAGATCAGGACCGTCCCCACCCGCTGCAGGATCCGCGACTGGGTGATGTGCTTGCGCGCCAGCAGGTTGTCCTCGACATCGATGCGGTAGCGCTTCAGGTGCAAGGCGATCCAGATGTCGAGCGCAACTTTCATCACCCAGCTCAGGCAGCCGATGAAGGCGATCGTGAGCAGGCTCTGGATGAAGCGGGTCTCGCGCCCCGTCAGGTCCAGCGCGTCCGTTGCCAGCGCGAGCGCCAGGATCATGAGCCCCAACTGTACCGGCCCGCGCGTCCGGATGAGAAGTTCGCGCCAGAACTCGTCGGCCCAGGACAGCGATTTCAGGCCCAGCCGGTAGATCAGCCGGGCAGCCCCCCAGGCCGCGACCAAGGCGACAGCGTAGACGAGAACGGCTTCGAGCCAGAGCGGCACGCGTCCCTCCGGTTCCTTGTCGCAGAGTTCCGGGAACACCCCGCAGGCCGAGGAGTTCCCTGCGCGGGATTCCGCCGGCCCAACCCCCATGAGCCAGGCGTTACAACCATGAGTGGAACCCGTCGTTATGCTGGACGTTTATCCGCGGCCCGACAGCGACCGGGCTGGAGAATGGCGAGACAGGAAACAGGGCATGGCCATGAGCATGAGCGCCACGAAACTTCCCGGCGGGCTCCAACGCGCCGCAGCCATCGGGCGGGATGTCCCCTGCCGCTTCTGCCAGGTGCGGGGCAAGGCCTTCTGCGGCTTTGCAGACAGCGGCGATCTGAGCCTCCTCGAAGGGGTCCGCAGCTATCGGGAATACCGCGCGGGGGACACGATCGTGCGCGCCGGCGCCCGGATCGGCTTCGTCGGGACCCTCGTTGCCGGCACGGCGCTCGTGAGCGCTCGAACGCAGCGCGGATCGCGCCGGATCGCGGGCCTGCTCTTTCCCGCGGATGGCTTCGGCCACCCGGAGGGCGCAAGGGCCGCACCTCATGCGATCGAGGCCGCGACGGATGTCGTGATGTGCAGCATTCCCCATCGCGATCTGCAGGCGATGGCGGTCTCGCTTCCGCGCGTGACCGGCCGTCTTCTGGCGGCCGCCAAGAAAGAGCGCGAGGGCGCGCAACGCTGGAGCGCCGGTCTTGACACGCTCTCCGTTCGCGCCAGGCTCGCGCATTTGATCCTGACCGTGGCGCGCAGCCAGAACCCGCTTGCCGGGATCGGCGCCTTCCCCGATCTGTCGCCTTCCCAGGGGTTTCCCGACCGGATCTACTTGCCGCTCTCCCGCGGTGCGGTCGCCGATTACCTCGGCGTCAGCCGGGAGGCCGCCGCGCGCCAGTTCGACCGCCTCGTCGCGGACGGGCTGGTCGCGCTCGAGCAGCGCCGCCAGCTTCGCATCCTCGACCCCGAGCGGCTGCGTCAGGCAGCGCTTGGCAGGGAGTTCCGCGGGGATTTCGGCGACCAGCGCCTGCCCGCGGCCCGCGCCCATCGATACGCCGGCTGCGCGTGAGGCGCCCGGCCCCGAGGTGACTTGCGCTTTCTTCCCTTCGGGTCATGGTAGCCGCAGGGCCGTGCGGGAATGACGCGCGCCCGGCGAACCGGAAGGGGCCGGAATGGAGGGGTCTGAAGATCCGCAGATCCTACGGGCAGGCACCACGTGCTGGCGCATCGAACGCGCCGAACGCCTGTGCTTGGTCGTCGATGCCGCGGATTACTTCGCCGCGATTCAGGAGGCCGTCGGCAAGGCACAACATACCGTCTTCCTCATCGGCTGGGATTTCGACACGCGGATCAAACTCGTTCCCGAAGACGACGCCGACGGCCCCCCCAATCAACTCGGCCGATTTCTCTCTTGGGCAGTCAGGCGCAGGCCCGAGTTGCATATCTACGTTCTGCAATGGGACCTGGGACTGCTCAAGACGCTGGGGCGCGGCTCGACGCCGCTGGTCGTGCTGAACTGGCTGACCAGCAAGCGCATTCGCTTCAAGCTCGATCCCGCGCATCCGACCGGTTCGGCGCATCATCAGAAGATCGTCGTCATCGACGACTCGCTGGCCTTCTGCGGCGGCATCGACATGACGGCCGATCGCTGGGACACGCGCGAACATCTCGATGACGACCCAGGGCGCGTCAGGCCGACCACGAAGCGGCGCTACGGTCCCTGGCACGACGTGACCACAGCCGTCGGCGGCCCTGCCGCGCGGGCGCTCGGCGAACTTGCGCGCGAGCGCTGGAAGCGGGCGACGGGCGAAGATGTCCCCCCATCCCCCATTATCGATGATGCCTGGCCCGACCGGCTGGAGCCGACCCTGACGGAAGTCGATGTCGCGCTCTCCCGCACGCTACCGGAATATGACGGTCACGCGGCGGTCCACGAGGTCGAGGCGCTCTATCTTGCCGTGATCGCCGCCACGAAACGAACACTCTACATCGAGAGCCAGTATTTCGCCTCGCGCAAGATCGTGGAGGCGATGGCAAAGC
>SLKW01000350.1 GCA_007134405.1 Paracoccaceae bacterium | reverse complement strand
GACGCCCGCACCGGCCCTGGCGGCACTTGCCGACCAGCATGGTGTCGCGCTGCATCGCCGCCCGCCGTCTGCGGTTGACCTCGTGGGCGCGGCGTTGGTCTATGCGGCGCATGGCGCGGCGGACGCCGATGCGCGCCTCGCGGCGATGGCGCGCGCGGCTGGCGTGCTGGTCAATGTGGTCGACGATCTGGAGGCGAGCGATTTCATTACCCCCGCGTTGGTCGACCGCGACCCGGTGACCGTCGCCATCGGGACCGAGGGCGCGGCGCCGGTCCTTGCCCGCGCCATCAAGGCCGAGATGGAAGAGCGTTTGCCGCAGCAACTGGGCGTGCTGGCCCGCGCCGCGAAGGATTTCCGCGCCGAGGCCGAGGCCCTTCCGGCGGGACGGGCGCGGCGGGACTTCTGGACTGAGTTTCATTTCGACGCTGGTCCCGCCGCCCTGAAGCGCGAGGGCGAGGCCGCTTTGCGCCCGGCGCTGGCGGCTCTTCTGGCTCGCCATCTGGTCGCGGAGCCCGGCACCGGCCGTGTCGATCTGGTCAGCGCCGGGCCGGGCGACCCGGAGCTTCTGACCCTGCGCGCGCGGCGGCTTCTGGACCGGGCCGACGTGGTGATCCATGACCGGCTGGTGGCGCCCGCGATCCTGGATCTCGCCCGCCGCGAGGCCATCTTCCTGGCGGTCGGCAAGGAGGGGTTCGGTCCGTCGACCCCGCAGGCCGAGATCAACGCGCTGATGGTCGCGCACGCCCGGCGGGGCGCGCATGTCGTCCGGCTGAAGGGCGGCGATGCGTCGATCTTTGGTCGGCTGGACGAGGAGATCGCCGCGCTCGACACCGCCGGCATCGACTGGGCGGTGACGCCAGGGGTCACCGCTGCCTCGGCCGCCGCCGCCGCGATTGGCGCGAGCCTGACCGCGCGAACGCGTAATTCCGACCTGCGGCTGATGACGGCCCATGACCTCAAGGGCTATGCCGAGCAGGATTGGAGCGCGCTGGCCCGTCCCGGGGCCGTGGCCGCGATCTACATGGGCAAGCGCGCCGCGCGCTTCCTGCAAGGGCGGCTCTTGATGCGTGGTGCCGATCCGGCCACGCCGGTCACGCTGGTGGAGAACGCCTCGCTCCCCGGCCAGAGGATCGTCGCGACGCGGCTGGACCGGCTGCCCGCGGACATGGCCGGCGCAGACCCTAGGGGTCCAGTCCTGATGTTGATGGGCCTCGCGCCCCGGAGCGCCGCCGCCGCCCTGCCCGCTCTGATCGAGGAACTGGCCTGACATGTCCAGCGAAACGCTTGTGCAGGTGATCACCGCCAACCTTCTGCGCGAGGGCCATGTCGTCTGGCTCACGCCCGAGGGCGGCTGGAGCCGCGATCTGGCCGGCGCGCAGTGCTTCGCCGGCCGGCCCGCAGCCGAGGCCGCGCTCGCCCGGGCCGCCGCGCAGACCGACGTTGTCGTGGGGGCTTATCTCGCCTCGATGCGTCCGACCCCGGCGGGCCCCGAACCCGTACACTTCCGCGAAGCCTTCCGCCGCGCCGGCCCCTCGGCCCGCGCCCGCGGCGTCACCCAAGCCTGAGAACCGGATCCCGCCATGTATGTCTACGACGATTTCGACCGCGACTTCCTGGCCGAGCGCAACCGCCAGTTCCGCGCCCAAGTGGAGCGCCGCCTGTCCGGCGCGCTGACCGAAGAGGAGTTTCGCCCGTTGCGGCTGATGAACGGCCTCTATCTGCAACTGCACGCCTATATGCTGCGAGTCGCCATCCCCTACGGGACGCTCAACCCTGTCCAGATGCACAAGCTTGCCGATGTGGGCGAACGTTGGGACCGGGGCTACGGGCATTTCACCACGCGGCAGAACATCCAGTTCAACTGGCCGCAACTGGTGGACGTGCCCGACATGCTGGATGCGCTGGCCGAAGTTGGACTGCACGCGATCCAGACCTCGGGCAACACGATCCGAAACGTCACCGCCGACCATTTCGCCGGGGCCGCGGCCGACGAGATCGCCGACCCGCGCCCCTGGGCCGAACTCATCCGGCAATGGTCCACCGATCACCCGGAATTCCAGTTCCTGCCGCGCAAGTTCAAGATCGCGGTCACCGGCGCGCCCAACGACCGGGCGGTGACGCGCGCCCATGACATCGGTTTGCGCATGGTGCGGCGCGACGGCGAAACGGGGTTCGAGTTGATCGTCGGCGGCGGTTTGGGCCGGACGCCGATGATCGGCAAGGTGATTCGCGACTTCCTGCCCACGGGGGACTTGCTTCCCTACCTGGAGGCCATCGTCGCCACCTACAACCTCCTCGGCCGGCGCGACAACAAGTTCAAGGCGCGCATCAAGATCACCGTGCACGAGAACGGGATCGACCGCGTGCGCGAGCTGGTCGAGGCGCGCTTTGCCGAGACGCGCGCCGAGTTCGACGCCGACGCCATGGCCGCCCACTTCGCCCACATCGCCGCGCAGTTCGCACCCCCGGCCCTGCGCGCGGCCGACCCCGCGCCTTTGGACACCGCCCGCGCTGCCGACCCCATCTTCCGCGCCTGGGCCGACACCAACTTGCACCCGCATCGCGACCCGTCCCACGCGATCGTCACGATCAGCCTCAAGGCGCATGGAGAGACGCCGGGGGATGCAACATCCGAGCAGATGCGCGCCATCGCCGATCTTGCCGAAACCTATGG
Organism: Paracoccaceae bacterium; assembly: GCA_007134405.1. Classification (GTDB taxonomy): domain Bacteria; phylum Pseudomonadota; class Alphaproteobacteria; order Rhodobacterales; family Rhodobacteraceae; genus Pararhodobacter. The sequence goes on along the minus strand of SLKW01000350.1, from coordinate 13,686 downwards.
CTACGGCGAGATCCGCATCAGCCATGAGCAGAACGTGATTCTGCCGCATGTCGCGCGCGCGGACCTGCCTGCACTACACGCCACCTTGCGCCGGTACGGGCTGGCGACCGCCAATGTCGGGCTGGTCTCCGACATCATCGCCTGCCCGGGCATGGATTACTGCGCGCTGGCGACGGCACGGTCGATCCCCATCGCACAGGACATCGCGCTGCATTTCGAACGCTTGAAGCTGGAGCACGACATCGGTCCCCTGAAGATCAAGATCTCGGGTTGCATCAATGCCTGCGGGCATCACCATGTGGGCCATATCGGCATTCTTGGCCTCGACCGCGCCGGGGTAGAGACCTACCAGATCACGCTCGGCGGCGACGGGAGCGAGGACGCCACCCTGGGCGAACGCACCGGGCCGGGCTTCTCGGCAGAGAAGATCATTCCCGCCATCGAGCGCATCCTACGTTCCTACCTAGACCTGCGCCAGTCCCGCGAAGAGAGCTTCCTTGCCGCCTACCGCCGCCTCGGTGCCGCCCCCTTCAAGGCTGCGCTCTACCATGAGGAGAAGGCCGATGCCGCGTGATGTGATCCAGGCCCTACCCGACCTGGCCGTGCTCAACATTCGTTTCGCTGCCCGTTCGGCGGAGGCCGTGCTCGCGCAGGCGTTGTCGGGCGCGTTCGGGCGCGTCGCGATTGTCTCGAGCTTCGGTTCCGAGTCGGCGGTGCTGCTGCACATGGTGGCGCAGATGGACCGCGCGACGCCGGTTGTGTTCATCGACACGCTCATGCTGTTCCCCGAAACGCTTGCCTATCAGCGCGAGCTTGCGGGTGTTCTGGGCCTCACGGATATTCGCATCATCCACCCAGAAAGGCGCGCTCTATTCGCTGAGGATGCCGACGCGCTGCTGCACCGTGCCCGCCCGGACGCCTGTTGCGATCTGCGCAAGACCCGGCCGCTTGCCGAGGCGCTGCGGGGCTTCGATGGCTGGATCACCGGGCGCAAACGATTTCAGGGCGGGGCACGAGCGGCGCTGCCGCTCTTTGAACGCGACAGTTCGGGAAGGACCAAGACCAATCCCCTGGCCGGATGGGAGGCACGCCAGATCGACGACTATCTGGAACGCCACGCGTTGCCGCGCCATCCGCTGGTCGCGCGCGGCTTCCCGTCGATCGGCTGCGCGCCCTGCACCGGGCCGGCGGAGCCGGGCGAGGACCCGCGCGCCGGGCGATGGCGCGGCCGGGAAAAGACAGAGTGCGGCATCCATGTGGCCGGTGGCCGGATCGCGCGGCGGGCTGCGTCATGAGCGTAATCGTCACCGATAGCGGCTTTGCCGGGGACGACTGGCGCCATGGCTGGGCTGAGACACCCGATGGCGCGGCGGGCCTTGATCTGCCCGCCGATGCCGACCCCGAGGCGCTGCGCCCGCATCTGGAACAGCTGCCCGCCATTCGCATCGCCTTTCCTGTCTTCAGCGACGGTCGCGGATTTACGCTGGCGTCGCGACTGCGGCGCATGGGGTTTGCCGGGCGTTTGCGCGCCCAGGGGCATGTGCTGGCCGATCAGTATGCGATGGTGCGCCGGTCCGGTTTCGACGAGGTCGAGATCGACGCGGCGCTGGCTGCCCGTCAGCCCGAGGAGCAGTGGCGCGCCCGCGCCAACTGGCGCGCCCATGATTATCGTGCCCGGCTCAAGGGGCGCGATGCGTGACGATTCAGGCACCGGCCCGCCGCATCGCAGCCCGCTCTTGCCAGAGGGGCTCGGCTTGGCTATGGCCTTGGGCGCGGGTGATTAGCTCAGTTGGTAGAGCGCTTCGTTTACACCGAAGATGTCGGCGGTTCGAGTCCGTCATCACCCACCATCCAATCGACCGATGGGATCGCGCGCCAGCGCATAGGGGATCAGTGTGGCGGGCGCCGCTCCTATCGGTCGTGCATCGATCCCGGGTTTTCGCGTGGCCGCGCGTGCCGCAGGGCCGCGGGGACGATGAGCAGCATGCCGACGAAAAGCCCGGCATAGCCCAGAAAGGCGAGTAAGAAGCGCGGCTGGATCACGCCCACGACCATGCCGAGCTGCAGCCCGAGTGCGGCGAGGATCACGGCGAAAGCGGCGAGGCCGGCGCGCATGGCGATCTCCTTTCTTTAGCGGTGGAGCCAGCACCAGCTGAACTGCCCGTGTTGCGGCTCGAATTCGGGCGGTTCGTCGCGGTCGCAGAGACCCGCCATCGCGTGTGGGCAACGGGGATGAAACCGGCAGCCCGGTGGCGGTCGCACGAGGCTCGGCGGCTCGCCGCCGGGGACGTCGCGCTCGCGGTCGGCATTGTCGGGGTCGGGGTCGGCGATCGCTGCGAGGAGCGCCTGCGTATAGGGGTGCTGCGGCGCGTCGAGGAGGGCCTCGACCGCGCCGGTCTCGACGAAGCGGCCGGCGTACATCACGAAGACGCGCCTGGCAAAATGCCGCACGGTCGAGAGGTCGTGGGTGATGAACAGGAGCGTGAGCCCGCGTTCCTGCTGGATGCGCCGCAGAAGCCGCAGGATGCCGACGCTGACCGAGGCGTCGAGCATCGAGACCGGCTCGTCGGCGACGATCAGTGAAGGTTGAAGGATCAGGGCGCGCGCGATCACCACCCGCTGCTGCTGGCCGCCGGACAGCATGTGCGGGAACTTTTCCAGGAATTCGTCTGGCGGCGTGAGACCGACCTCCTGCAGCGCGGCGCGGATACGGCGGGCGCGTTCCTGCGCGTCGGAGATGCCGTGGATGCGCAGGGGTTCGGCGAGGGTCTTGGCGATGTTCATGAAGGGCGGCAGCGCGCCATAGGGATCCTGCTGGACATAACCGACGGTGGCGCGCAGGCGACGCAGGGCCGCGGCGTCCATCGTGCCGAGGGGCTCGCCCTCGATGACGATCTCGCCTTCGGTCGGCTGGTCGAGCCCGAGGAGCGTGCGGGCGAGCGTGGACTTGCCGCAGCCGCTTTCGCCGACGATGGCCACAGACTCGCCGCGCGCCAGATCGAAGGTGACGCCATCGACCGCATGCACCGTCCCGGCGTTCAGGAAGCCCCATTTTCGCAGGGTGAACCAGGTGCGCAGATCGCGGACCGTCAGGAGCGATTCTGTCGCCGAGAATGCGGGGGATGCCAGGTCGCTCATCCCTGCGCCCCCTTGTCGAAAAGCCAGCAGAGCGCGCGGCGTCCGCCCTCGATTTCAAAGAAGGGCGGCTCCCGGCGGCAGGGTTCGAACCGATGCGGACAGCGCTCGGCGAAGCGGCAGCCCTTGGGCGGGTTCAGCAGGTTCGGCGGATGCCCCTCGATATGGACGGGGTCGGCAAGGTCGTGCAGCTTCGGCACGCTGGCCATCAGCGCGCGGCCATAGGGATGGGCGGGTTCGCGGAAGAAGGCCCGCGCCGGGCTCGCCTCGACGATCTGGCCGGCATACATCAGCGCGACGTGATCGACGAGTTCGCTCGACGTCCCGACGTCATGGGTGATGAGGATGAAGCTGGTGCCGGTTTCCCACTTGATGCGCTTGAGCACGTTCATGATGCTGGCTTGGGTCAGCAGGTCGAGCGCCGAGGTGGGTTCGTCGAGGATGATGAGTTCGGGCTCGGTGATCAGCGCCATGGCCAGGACGACGCGCTGCCGCATGCCGCCAGATAGCTCGAACGGGTAGCGGTCCATGAAGTCGGCGGCGACGCCGACGCGGGTTAGGGTCTCGGCGGCCTTCCTTGCGGCATCCGCGCGTTTCCAACCGGCATGCACCAGAAGCGGCTCGGCCACCTGTTCGCCCACCTTGACGACCGGGTTGAGGGCATTCATCGCGGCTTGCATCACGATCGAGATGCGCGACCAGCGGATGTCGCGGCGGAAGCGCTCGTTGCTGAGCGCCATGATGTCGGTGCCGTTGAGAAGGACGCGGCCCGAATGATGGGCGACGTTGCGCGGCAGAAGGCGTAACAGCGCCTTGGCGAGCGAGGACTTTCCGCAGCCGGATTCGCCCAGGAGCACCACCGCCTCGCCGCGCTTGAGTTCGAACGAGACGCCGTCAAGCGCGCGCAGCGTTCCCGCTTCGGTGCGGTAGTAGAGGCGCAGATCCTCGACTTTCAGGAGCGGTTCAGCCATCGGTCAGGCCGACCGCAGACGTGGGTTGAAGATGCGGTCGAGCGCGAAGCCGAAGAGCGCGAATCCGAGGCCGGTCAGCATCAGAAGCGCCGCCGGCGCCACCACCCAGTAGTAGAAGCCGTTATAAAGCGCCCCCTGCATCTGCGCGTCGTTGAGGATCTTGCCCCAGGTCGGCAGGACCGGATCGCCGAGGCCGAGGACGGCGAGCGACGCTTCCAGGAACACATAGGTCGGGATCAGCGTGACGAAGCCGGGGATCAGCACGGGCAGGATGCGCGGGATCATGTAGCGCAGCACGATGCGTGCGTCGCTGGCCCCGTAGGCGCGCGCCGCCTCGATATAGGGGGCGTTGCGGATGGGCAGCAGCATGGCGCGGTACATCTTGATGCTGGCGCTGAAAATGCCGAGCGCGATGACCACGCCGAGCATGAGCCAGATGCTGGTCGAATAAAGCGTGCCCACCATCACCAGGACGGGCAGGATGGGCAGGATCATCGTGACCTCGGTCAGCCGCTGGATCGCAGCGTCGATCAGCCCGCCGAACCAGACCCCGGCGGCGGCGATGACCAGCGTCGTTACCGTGGTGCCGACCGCCGCGAGAATGCCGAAGGCGAGCGCCACCGGCGTGCCCCAGAGAAGCGCCACCATGAGGTCGCGGCGCAGATGGTCGGTGCCGGCGATGCCGTGGACCCGTCCGAAGGCCACCAAGGCGGCGTCAAGCGTCGCCTCTTCGTCGAACAGAACCGCGTCGAGCGTCAGCCGGTAGGTGCCCTGCAGCACGTCGGGCCGCGCAGTCGTCCCCGGATCGGTGGCGAAGAGCCCGATGTGCGGGACCCGGCCGAGCCTTCCCTCCAGCGCCCGGTCCTGCGAAATCGCGATCCGGTCGTCTGCCGAGATGCGATGCGCGCCAAGCCGCATTTCGCTGCCATCGGGGCGGTGCCACGTCGCCTCGACGAAGGCCGGGCGATCAGTGCCGCGGACGCCAAGAAAGAGGGTCAGTTCGCTGGGGAAATCGTCGTAAGCAAAGTCGAAGGTCAGCGGAATGCGGACCTGGCGCCCGCCCTCGAAACCGGCTGCTTCGACATTGGCCGCGTCGCTGGAAATCGTCAGCGTCGGAGGGGCGTTGCCGCCGAAAAGCCGGTCCGTCCAGACCGGCCCGGCATTTGCCGGGTTCATGCGCCAATGTTCGCCAGCCCGCCAGTCCTGTAGGACCTGGCTGTAGGGGATCGCGATCACCGTGTAGATCGCCATGCCGACGAGAAACAGGATCACCACCAGCCCGGCCACCGCCGAGGGATAGCGCCGCAGCCTGCCGAGGAGGGGACGCCGCACCGTCACCGGCCGACTCCGCCGGGATTGATGCGCACCCGTGGATCGAGGAGCGCGTACAGGAAATCCAGAAGAAAGACGGTGAGCGCCAGTAGGTAGGCAAAGATGACGACGCCGCCGATGATGACCGGCGTGTCACGATGCCCGATCGCCTGGAAGAGAAGCGTGCCGAGGCCGGGCCAGTTGAACACCTGCTCAAGGATGATGGCGCCGCTCCAGAGCCCGATGAGCATCAGAAGGAAGCTGGTGATGATCGGCGGCAGGGTCGGGCGCAGGATGTAGCGCCGTTCGATCATCCGCTCGGGCAGGCCCTTGGCGCGCGCCATTTCGACGTAATCCTCGCTTGAATGGATCAGGAAGAAGGTGCGCCAGGAATAGATCGAGACGAAGATCGACGAGATGAAGATGGCGAGCACCGGCAGCGCCATGTGGCGCAGGACGCTGAGCGCGTAGCTGAGCGGGTCTTCGGGCGGCGGCACCGCGACCATGCCGCCGGGTGGTGCGATGGGAATCACGAAGGCGAAGATCAGGATGAGGAAGATGCCATAGAACCAGCCCGGCGCAGCCGAGGTTGGCGCAAGCGCCACGACGGCCCGGTCGATGGCGCTGCCGTAGCGCCGGGACAGCGCCAGCGCGGCCAGGATGGAGACGAAGAAGACCAGCAGATTGGCGGTGCCGAACAGCAGGAGAGTTGCCGGCAGGCGCTCCACGATGATCCGGTTCACCTGTCTTGAGCCGTGGTCGCTGTGCATCTGCTCGGCGCGACCGAGATCGAGCAGCATCGCGCGGCGCAGATAGTCGAAGCTGCGCCAGATGAAGGGCTGGTCGAGGTTGAGCCGGTCGATTTCGAGCGCGACGCGCTGGTCGATGAATGCCTGGCGCTCGGCCGGCGAAATGCCGGGATCGCCGCGCACCTCTTCGGCGACATCGGCGCGGATCTGGATCAGCCGCAACTCGTCGACCTGACCGCCCATGTTGGCAACGACGATGGTGAGGTAGACGCCGATCATCACCGTGATGACCAGCGCGACGAGGCGCCGGGCGACGAAGATGCCAAAGAGGTAGGCCTGACGCATGTCCGGCCCGGCCTGGCCTTGCGCGGGTTCCTGGGGAAGGTTCACCATCGCGTCGCCCTAGTGGAGAACGGCGGCGCCTTCCGGCACCGTCGCGAAGGGCTGGCTGGCGAAGACCGGCATTGCCACATGACGGGATGTGAAGACCACCTCGAGGCTGTTGGGACCCATGCCAAGAGCCTCCACATCCGCGGCCGAGAGGTCAACCTCCCAGACGCCGCCGCCGCGACTGGTGGCATCGCCCTCCCGCACCAGGGCGCCATCGCCATCGAAGAGCAGGTAACGCGCCAGGTCGATGTCCTCCGATGCGTAGGGGGCACTTTGGAAGGTGGCATGGATCGTGAAGCGCGCCGATTGCCCCTGCTCAACGATCAAGGGACCCTCGAGATCAAGTTCGGGAATCGCCGGATCCGCGAAGCCGAGCCAGCGATCGGCCGGGTCGGGGAAGTCCGCAAAATGGCGCAGGACCAGGGCGCCTTCGACCGGGTGCACGGAATGCAGGTAGTAGGGACCATCGCCGATCTGGAAATGCCGCCGCTCGGCCCGCCAGGCCGCGATGTTGTCGTAGCGTTCCGCGATTTCCGCGGCCTCGGTGTAGGTGCCGAGCAATTCGGGGAAGGGCAGGAAGCCGTCTGCCCGGGCCCGTTCGAGCATGCGGTCGAGCACCGGCAGGCTCGGCCCGGCGACGAGGCTCAGCCATTCGGCGTTGATGCGGTCCGCCTTGGCGGAGGAAAACGCGAGTTCGCGCTCTTCCTCGGCAAGGATCGCCAGCGCAAGGACGTGCCAGGGCAGCACGCCCGGCGCGCGTTGCGCGACGACGGATTCGCCATCGGGCGAGATCTGGTCGCTGTAGACCTCGACCTCGAGTGGATCAGTCGACAGGATCCGCCAGCCGCGAAAATGCCGCGCGAACACCTCGAAGGAGGGTGCATGGCTCGCATCGAAGAGCGGGCTCTCGGGCTCGGCGCGGGCGAAGGTCAGCGCCCAGGCGATCACCACATCGGCCGGCGTGACCGGAGAGCCGTCGTGCCAGGAGCGACGAAAGAAGCCGTCCTCGTAGCGAATCGTGCTGCGGGTCCGCGCGGTCAGCCCGGCTTGGCCGGACTCATCGACGGTGAGGAAACGCCTGGCATCCTCGTCCCAGGCGATCCAGGTGTTTCCGGGTACCTCGATCTCGTCGACGACATCGACGGTGAGCCAGTCGAGCGTTGCGGAAACGGGCGTCCCTTCGCGCACAGTGAGTTGAGCCTCCTTGACCCGCTGCGGGCGGTAAAGGCCGGTGTAGGGATCGGGCAGCAGGGGCAGGTCGTTGATCGCGCGCAGAACCATGCGGTCGAAGAGCCAATTTGTGCCGGCGATGGGGTTCCAGGGTTCGGTCAGCACGCTTGGCGTCGCCACCGACATCCGCCCGCCGACCCCGTCGCGGAACCGCAAGGTCAGAGGCCAGATCTGCGAGCCGCGCACGCCGCCGGCCAGGTCGGCGGCGACCTGCACGTTGGCGGCGCGCGGTACGATCTGCGACTGATCCACCAGCCAGACCCGCGCCGAATCCTCCATCGACAGCGTCAGCGCGCGGGCCATCATGTCCTCGCGTTCGGCGAGATCGGCGAATTCGCCCCGGCTGAGACGCTCGGCGATCGCGTCGAACTCCGGGTCGGGATCGTAGGCCTGCCAGAGCGGGTCAGCGCGGCCGCGCGGCGTGTAGTAAAAGCTGAAATTGTCCGCCACGTCGCGCTGCACCAGGATCGACACCCAGCTTCCGGTGTAGACGTGCCACTGGCCCGCCGCAGGGTCGGAGGCAATCCAGATTCGCGACGATTCCTCGGCACCGCGATAGAGCCGCTCGGTGCGAAAGCCAGCCTCTTCAAGGAGATTGGCAACGTAATCCCCGACCTGGCGGCGAATGTCGTCGGAGCGGATGAGGACGCGCAGGGTGACCGGGCGGCCCTGATAATGCCATGTCCCGCCACGCCGTTCGGCGCCAAGCGCGGTCATCTCCTCGTCGATGACGGCAAGCGCGCGTGCCCTGTCGGGCTGATAGCGCACCTCGATCTCGCGGGCCTGGGCAGCAAGCCGGGCGAAGTCCGGGACCGCCGTGCCGATGGGCAGGAAGCGGGGCCGCGCGAGGCCGCCGAATATCTCTTCAGCGATGTAGCGGCGGTCCACGAGCCAGTTGAGCGCCTCGCGCATCGCGGGGACGTGGAACGGGTTGAGATCACCGGTGCCGACCTCGGGGCCCACGGGGTTCAGCGTCAGCTCCACCGACGAGCCGAAGGAGAGGTCATAGTCCACCGCCTCGGATTCACGGATGCGCTGGAACACGGTCTGGTCGGTGATGCCCTGGGCCGAAAGCTGGTAGGTGCCATCCGCGATCAGGCCCGACATCTTGGCGACATCGCCCTCGGTCGCAAAGACGATCTCGTCGACGAGCCCCCCGCGCCGGTCGCCGATGTCGAAATCCGGGCCTCCATCACCCGGCGGGCTGGCATAAGCTGCACATGCAAGCAGAAGGGCAATCCCGGCAGCAACCGCCGCAGTGCGACCGCGACCGGAAAGGACGGCCCGCAACTTCATGTTCACGTCGCTCCCTCTCAGCGCATCAACGGGCGTCGGTTCAGTGCGACAACGTTCGACACGTTAGGGGATAATCCGATACCGCGCAAACCAAGCGGCGTGCAACGATGTCGCAACCGCGCTCAAATCGAGATGATGCGCATGTTGGCGTCGTGCGCGGCTTTCCCACATTGCCGAGGCAATCGCGAAGGACTGCCCCAGCTCGGCTTTAGAGAAATCTCAAGGGTGGTTTTGGACCGGTCTTTCTGCCTCACGGGTTGCCGTGGAGGAATTCGACATCCGCAAGAAACGAGCAGGAACCATCCGTGTCTTCCAGCCGGAAACCCGTATCCGCGGCGGTGATGCCGCACTGCATCTCGGTCTCCGGCATCGGCAGATCGCCCTCCATCTCGCTCAGGGTCAGGGTGTCGTCGGAGAGCTCGTAGCGGCCCGAGACGGATTGCGAGCTTCGGATATTGACCATCACGAAGGTCCCGTCGCGACGGAAGGTGGCGGCGACATTGCCGTGACTGTAGGGCTCGCCCGGAATGAGCCCGGCGGCTTCGGCGCGCGCCGTGGCGCCGGCGTCGTGTTGCGATTCGGCGATGCGGGCTTCCAGCGCGGCAAGGCGTTCGGCGCGTTCGGCAAGCTTTTCGGATAGCTCGACGACCATCTCCTGCACCGTTTCCATCTGCTCTTCCGAAGCGCGGGTTTCATCGGCGAGTTCGTCGCGGCGCTGGGTCAGGGTCTCGACCGACTGCTCGAGCCGTTCCTGGTTGCCTTCGATCTCTTCGAGTTCGGCGCGTGCTTCCGCGACCCGCTCTTCGAGCGAGGCTTCGGCTTCGCGGGCTTCCTGAACGCGCGTTTCGGCCTCTGCGGCCTCTTCGGCGAGTTCGGCGAGCTCGGCGGTCAGGTCGGCGATGTCGGACTGCAGATCGGCTTCGCGGCGGCGTGCTTCTTCCAGGCGTTCGCCGACTTCAGAGAGTTCCTGGCTGACTTCGGCGACCTCGTCGCGCGACCGTTCCAGGCCTTCCTCGATCCCGGACAGCTCCTCGCGTCCCTCGGAAAGCTGGGCTTCGAGCGTCTCGTATTCGTCGCGCAGCTCCTGCACACGCTCGTCTTCGGCCTGGGCTTCGTCGCGGGCCACCTGCAGTTGCGCGCGCAGCTCTTCCAGTTCCCCGACGCCTTCGTCGCGTTCGGTTTCGGCGGCTTCGGCTTCCGAGCGCAGCGTGGTCACCCGGACGTTCAGTTCCTCGAGGCGGGTTTCGACCTCTTCGGCGGTGCCGCTGAGCGCCAGCTGGCGGTCGAGTTCGTTTTCCGTCTCGGCCCAGGCGAACCAGAAATACAAGGCAAGAAGCCAACCCAGCAGTCCCACGGCAACGACTGCGATGCCGATCAGACGGTACCGCGACTCCTTCTGTGCTTCTTGCGCCATTCCGGATCTCCCTGCTTGTCAGTGCGCGTGCTTGGCCTGCACGGCGACATGAACGAAACCTTAGCATCGAAAGTTGGTTCCGCAATCCGCCCGTCGCGCCCGGGCTGCGCACGGGCCGGGCGGGGCGCAAACCGGGGCGCGCGCAGGGTGGTTAACGGGGGCTTGACGGGGCGTGCGGTGGAGGGGCGGCGCGGCGGGCAGGGGAGGGGGGATCGGCCTTGTTTTGTTGGGGAAATGCGTGTCACAGGGCGTATGACATTCGTACACAGAGCGTATGACAAACGTATGACACGTGTAGGACAGGCGTAGGACTCGCGCAGGACGGGAAGCGGTCGGGGCGCGCGTGCGGGCGGCTGCGGATGCCGCATTCGTAGGCAGTTTCGGGACGCGCCGCGCGGGGTGGGGGCGGCCGATTGTGGCGCGGTGTGGGTGTCGCGCGGGGCCGTGGGGCGGGTTTCGGCCGCCCGCCGGATGCGCGTCAGATGCGCGTCAGACGAGGCGCGAGCGGCGGAGCATGCCTTCGCGGTCGAGCACCGGATAGGTGAGCGAGACCAGAAGCGAGTTGATCTCTTTCAGGTCGCGGACGATGTCCATGTGCAGGGTCGAGGTCTCGCGGCTTCGGGGATCGCCGGCGCGCAGGCGTTCGAGATGGCGCATCTCGCTTTCCTGTTCCAGCGCGCGCAGCCGTTCCTTGCTGCGCGCCAGTTCGCGGGCCAGATCGACGTCGCCCGACAGCACCACCGAGAAGGCGCGGCGGGTATTGGCCAGCACCTCGGCATGCATGGCGCTGAGTTCCTGCCAGCCGGCGGCGGAGAAATCGACGCGGCGGGAGGCCTTCTTCTGCGCCTTGGTGACCAGGTTGCGGGTGATGATGTCGGCGATCTGTTCGAGCTTGATCGTCGCGGCGAGGATCTCGTTCACGCGTTCCAGCTCGTTCGAATCGAGCGCGTCGTCGGGGATGCGCGACAGGTAGAGCTTGATCGCCGTGTGGATCGCGTCGACCTCGTCATCAAGACCCTGAAGCTCGGTCAGATCGACCTTGTCGGGGTTGCGGTAGAGGGCGGGCACGCGGGTCATCATCGTCTCGACCCGTTCGCAGATGACCATGAGCTCGCGCGCCGCATTGGCGATGGCGACCGAGGGCATGGCGAGGTCGGAGTCGTTGAGCGCGGTCTGGCGGACCTCGCCCAGGGGGGTGCGCGCTTCGCCCGGCGCGAAGACCGCCGCCAGCCCCCGCGCCAGCGGGTCGGCCAGCACGAGCCCGAGGATGAGAAGCAATCCGTTGAAGGCGACATGCGCGCCGACCGCGAGCGCGGCGGGCGTGTCGATGCCGGGCACCAGCGCCAGGGCGTCGGGCCGCAGGAAAAAGAGCGCGACGAGGCCGGCAAGCGCCCCGCCGCCGCGCAGGATCAGATTGCCCAGCGGCACCAGCCGCGCCGGATAGGCCATGCCGCGCGTCAGGTAGACCGGGATGAGTGCCGCGCCGGCATTGATGCCCAGGACCACCGGCAGGATTAGCGCCGCCGGCACCAGCCCCTGCTGCGCCAGCGCCGCGATGACCAGGATCGAGGCGATCGAGGAATGGAAGAGAAGCGCCATCAGCGCCGCCAGGACGAAGGCGGTCAGCCAGTCCTCGGCCAGATAGTCGAGGATCAGCGGCAGAAGTTCGCTGTCGCGCATCGGCTGCGCCGCCGCGCCGATGAGCCGCAGCGCCAGCAGCAGAAGCCCGACGCCGAGCAGGATGCGGCCGACCTGCTGCCAGCGCTTGCTGCCGGCGTTGCGGAACAGAAGAAGCCCGATCAGAAGCAGGATCGGCACCAGAAGCGTCAGGTCGAGTTGCAGGATCAGGGCGACCAGGGCCGAGCCCAGATCGGCGCCGAGAAGCGCGGTGATCGCCCGCGCCACCGGCACCAGGCCCGCGCCGGTGAAGCCGCTGACGATGATGGCGACCGCCGTGGCGCTTTGCAGCGCCATGGCCAGCAGGCCGCCCGCCGCCGCCGCCCCGCCGGCCGACCCCAGCGCCTGGCGCAGGCTGTCCTTGAGCACGTGACCGAAGGCGCGCTGCACGCCGGTCTGGATCATTCGCGTGGCCCAGAGCAGCAGCGCCACCGCCCCGGCCAGTTCGAGAAAGATCACCGTTCCGGACACGTAACGCCCTCCTGCCCCTGTTCGCCCGGGACGCAGAGTTGTGTCGGTTTTGCGGACCGCTGTCCAGCGGCGGGGCCGCCCCGCCCGGTCAGGGGGCGGGTCATGAATCGCGTCAGGAACCGCGTCAGGCCCAGTCGAGAACGACCTTGCCCGAGCGCCCGGCGCGCATGTCGGCCATGCCCTCGTCGAACCGCTCGACCGGCAGGCGGTGGGTGATCAGGGGCGTCACGTCCAGCCCCGACTGCACCAGCGCGATCATCTTGTACCAGGTTTCAAACATCTCGCGGCCATAGATGCCCTTGAGCGTGAGCATCTTGAAGATGACCTTGTTCCAGTCGATCTCGAACGCCGCCGGCGCGATGCCGAGGATCGCGACCTTGCCGCCATTGTTCATCGCGTCGATCATCTGCCGGAAGGCGGTGGCCGCGCCCGACATCTCGAGCCCGACATCGAAGCCCTCGGTCATGCCCATCGCGGCCATCCGGTCGCCGAGCGTTTCGCGCGCGGGGTTGAGCGTATGCGCGATACCCATCTCGGTGGCGAGCTTGAGCCGGCTCTCGTTGAGGTCGGTGATGAGAACCTTCCGCGCCCCCGCCCGCTGCGCAATGAGCGCGCCCATGATGCCGATGGGGCCCGCGCCGGTGACCAGCACGTCCTCGCCCACCAGATCGAAGGAGAGCGCCGTGTGGACGCCGTTGCCCAGCGGGTCGAAGATCGCCGCAACCTCGTCGGGGATGTCGTCGGGGATCGGCACGACGTTTTCCTGCGGCAGGCAGAGGTATTCAGCGAAGGCCCCCGCGCGCTGGACGCCAACGCCCTTGGTGTTGCGGCACAGATGCCCCCGCCCGGCGCGGCAGTTGCGGCATTGTCCGCAGACGATATGCCCCTCGCCCGAGACGCGCTGGCCGGGGCGGAAGCGGGTGACGGCGCTGCCCGTGTCGGCGACGGTGCCGCAGAATTCGTGGCCGACGACCAGCGGCACCGGCACCGTGGCGCGCGCCCAGTCGTCCCAGTTCCAGATATGGACGTCGGTGCCGCAGAT